>JAZNSU010000034.1:0-13289 GCA_045591385.1 Eubacteriales bacterium | reverse complement strand
CTTTCGCATGAAGAAGATATTTGGGAAGAGGGCTGACTTACAGGGGGTGGGGTGGGTTTGAACGTTAGCGAAAGGATGATCGCTGCGGCAAACAAAAGCACACCGACCGCACCGATCAGCGGGAGAATTTTATTTAATTTTTTTGCGGTCTCTCCCGACACGTATCTTCCCTCACAATCGTAATGTCATACATTAGATATAATAACATATTTTTTTATGTTTCACAATGACTAATTTCTGTATTTTTTACCTTTTTTTTATAAGGAAATATCTTTTTATACTTTATTCACGGCAATTTTTATGTTACAATGTGAAATATGCGTAAAGGAGGCGGAGATACATGCCGTTACTGGGTGCACTAGTGAATGCGGGAGCGGTTATTTTAGGGGGATTGATTGGGTTACTGATTCGACTGATTGGGCGAAAAAATCGCCTGTCCGGATCGGGGCGGTTTCAGGATATCGTCATGAAAGGCGTCGGGCTATGTGTAGCCTATATTGGAATTAGTGGGCTTTTAAAAGGGCAAAATGTATTGATTGCCATTATTTCAGTTGTGATTGGTGGGTTGCTGGGTGAGTTATGTCGATTAGAAGACGGCATAAACAAGATCGGGCAATTCATTGAACGGCGGTTTGGCACTAAGGATGCCTCGATTTCGGTGACACAAGGATTTGTGACAGCGAGTTTATTATTCTGTGTCGGTGCGATGACCATTGTAGGTGCACTCAACAGCGGAATTCAAGGGGATCACACCATGCAATACACCAAGGCATTGTTGGATGGGATCAGCGCTATTATTTTTGCCAGTTCATTAGGATATGGTGTTTTATTTTCTGCGGGCGCTGTTTTTGTCATTCAAGGCGGGATCACTCTTTTAGCAGGGACGATTGCGCCCTATTTAAGTGAAACCGTCATTGCGGAGATGACCTGTGTAGGGTCGCTGTTAATTTTGGGGTTAGCCTTGAATCTTCTTGGTATTACCAAACTCAAAGTGATGAATTATGTACCGGCCATATTTTTACCCATATTGTTGTGTCGCTTTATGTGATTTCTGTCTTTTCTTGCCGAAATTAAAGATTTGCATATAAAAATAGAGAGCCAAGGCTCTCTATTTTTTATGCCAGTTCCGATAATCCGAAACTGATATTGATTGCGGTATTGATGCGTTGCATGGTCACTTCATCCACATGACCGATCCGATCTTTTAATCGGCGCTTATCCAAGGTGCGGATCTGCTCAAGCAGCACGACCGAATCCCGCGACAGACCGTAGCGTTCGCACGCCAGTTCGATATGAGTCGGCATTTTGCTTTTTCCGGTCTGGCTGGTGATGGCCGCGGCAATGACGGTGGGGGAAAATTTATTTCCCACATCGTTTTGCACGATCAGCACCGGCCGCACTCCTCCCTGCTCCGATCCGATGACCGGCGAAAGGTCCGCATAATAAATATCTCCACGTTTTACTGTCAATGTCATTCACTCTCCGATATCGCTTATGAGTATATATTGCCCGCTTTGAGCGAAAAACTTACACCAAAGAAAAATTTTTTACTCACTATTACGATATTACGGAAAGTCATTCTTTGATTTTTCAGCCGTTATTCTGTCATTCTCGAGTGCACTTCCCATATTTTTCCGTCACGGATATACACACGAGGCACCCGAACACTAATGGCACACATCAGTTCATAGTTAATGGTATCGCACATCTCGGCCAGTTGTGTCATGCTCGGCCCGTCGCCGCCCATCACCGTAACCTCCTGCCCTTGCGTGACTTGAGGACAGTTTGAAATATCGACCATCATCTGATCCATGCACACCCGACCAACGATCGGGCAACGGCACCCGTTGATACTCACCCAGCCTTTCCCCGACAGGGCACGGCGGTAACCGTCGGCATACCCGACTGAGATCACGGCGATGGGAATATCACGATCGGCCGTATAGGTTCTGCCGTAACTGACCGTTTCGTCGGCACGAAGTACCGAGCAAAAAGCCACGACACTTTTAAGTGTCATGACCGGACGCAGACCGACATCCGGACAGGAGCCGTCCGGCTTCTCGCCATAGAGCATAATCCCCTGCCGAACCATATCAAACCGATAATCGGGATGATTGAGGATGGCACCTGAATTGGCGCAATGCTTAACAGGGATATGCAGGCCGTTTTTCTCCACCCTCTCCACAACGGATGAAAACAGAGCTTGTTGTTGTTTGGTAAAGACCTGATCGGGAAGATCGGACACGGCGAAATGGGTAAAAATTCCCTCCACCTGCAGACCGTCCATTTGGCAGATTTGAGCCACCTCAGCCGCTGCCTGCTCTACTTCCTCCGCCTTGCGCACACACAACCCCAGCCGAGCCATGCCGGTATCCAGTTTTATATGGACTTTGACGGTAGCCTGCTGGTTTTGTGCGGCAAGGCTGAGTTCCTTGGCATATGCTACGCTCATGACGGTTTGGGTAATACCTTGTTCAATCAGCCGGTCAAAGCTTTCAGGCGCGGTATAGCCGAGAATCAGAATATCAACCCCGATTCCCGCCTGCCGCAATTCCAGCGCTTCGTCCATACAAGACACGGCAAACCGATCGGCGCCCGCTTCCACCAAGGTTTTGGCACAGATGCAAGCCCCGTGACCGTAGGCATCGGCTTTAATGACCGGCATGACATGCGCATGGACGGCTTTGGCAAGTTTATAATTGTGGACAAGGGCATCCAGATCAATTTCGGCCCAAGTTCTTTTGTTCATACTTTTACCTCTTATGTGTATTTGAAATCGGTAAATTCCAACAGAAAATCGTCTCCGATGGAGATTTGTAGGGGCACGCCCTCTTTGGGATCAAAGCGGCAGGTGGCACTCCATTCGCCCGACTGATAGATAAACGTACTGTCGGGCAGATGCTCCCCTTCTTGCTTGGCAATGGCATCACACAAAGAAAAGACCGGACCGATCACCCGTTCCATCGTATCGGGTAACTGCTTAGTACTGAAAGATACGTCATGATACCCGATCGTATAGTCGTTCTCGGTGAGGGTTACGGTAAAACCGTTTAAGGGTTGGGGATTATCCAACACCACACGGATCGTTTCAGGGTCTTTCTCCACTGTAAAGCCATATTCCTTGTCGAGATAGTGTACGGTTGCATAAGCCGAGAACCCACCCGACTCACGCATCTCTTTGGTGACATCGGCCGTTTTCCCTTTTGCACAACCGCTAAGCAGTAGCAAAAGCAAGACCAGAGATGCCAGTTTTTTCAAATATTATCCCTCTTTTATCTGACGGAAGACAGCGGGAAAAAATCCTTGCAACTGCGACGGGAGCAGACAATATTCGGTCATCTTCTCTGCGCCGATAAGCCCTGCTTGCGCATGAATATAAACGCCGATCACCGCCGCCCAAGGCGCTTCCACGCCCTGTGCCAACAACGCACCGATTATGCCGCTGAGCACATCGCCCGAACCGCCTTTAGCCAAAGCGGAGCAAGCCGCCGCATTGAGCCACACCCGACCGTCGGGCGCCGCCACAACGGTATTGGCACCTTTGAGCACAACGGTGACTCGATGTTCTTGAGCAAAAGCGGAAGCGATACCGATACGATCGGCCTGTATCTCCTCCACCGTCTTTCCGGTTAGTCTTACCATTTCCAAAGGATGCGGCGTTAACACCAGCTCCTTATCATGGCCGTTTACTATATCTATATTCCGCGAAAGCGCCGTTATGCCATCGGCATCAATGACCATAGGGCATGGCGCATGACGAAGCAAAGAAATGATCCTACGCTCCTGTCCTGCGGAAGGAGATAATCCGCACCCACAGACGATAGCCTTGGCACGATTGGCGGCTATCATTAAGGTAGAATCTCCGTCCGGCGATGGCGATACCCGAGTATAGATCGGCTCGGGATGATAAGACGATACGGCAGTAATCACTTCAGACGAACCTGCCACCTCAACCAGACCGACACCTGCACGAAGGGCGGCACCGACACACAGAACGGCCGCGCCGGTCATGTTCTCGCTTCCGCAATAGGTAAGCAGACGACCGAAGGTTCCTTTATGGCTATTGGCCGAACGAATAGGCAGAACCGATTTAACCAAGTCCGGCGTAATTTCCCACATTCGCCCATCGTCCAACACCCGTTCAGGGATACCGATATCGCAAACCTCGACGTGGCCGCAATACTCGGCGGCCGGATAAAGAAAGTGACAGGGTTTCTTTGCGGTGAAAGTCACAGTCAGATCGGCACGAAACGCCTCACCCTCCACGGCACCGGTATCACAACAAACACCGCTGGGCAGATCGGCCGATACGCGCATGGCACAGCTTTGATTGGCCAGTTTCGCACAGGTAGCGGCAACACCCGAAAGAGAACCACGAAAACCAGTACCGTACATGGCATCCACGATCACATCGGCTTCTCCGAGCCGACGTTTACACTCTTCCTCGTTTTGTTCAAAGAAACAAATGGGAATGTCTTCTACTTGTGCCGCGTAATAGGCGGCATCTTCACTCAAATCTCGGTCGTTGATACGAATAATGCTGACAAGCATATCCGCTTCACAGGCAATGGCAGCCAGAGCGAAACCGTCGCCGGCGTTGTTGCCGTTTCCGGCCAATATTACCATCTTTTTTTGGCAAAGACCATTGAAACGGGCAGAGATTTTCTCAAAGATACCCGAGGCGGCATGAAACATCAGTTCAGTACCGGGGATGCCGAGCACATCAATAGCAAACCGATCGGCCTCATTCATTTGTTTGGCTGTGCAGACGCGCATTCTTACACCACCTTTATTGCCCATTGATCGCAGACGCGACTGCAATACCCGCAGAGCACACATTTGTCATTGGGGACGGCTTTGCCGTTTACGATGTCAATCCCGTGATTGATACAGCGGGCGGCGCAGGCGCCGCAACCGACACACCAATCATCAATATGTAACTGTCGTTTTTTCTGCTGTAGGGCTTTTCCATTTTTCTCCGAGAAAGCGCCCTGTTCCATAAATTCGATATTGGCATCGACCTCGTCAATCGACTGCATCCCGATGCAAACACTATGTTTATAAGGGAAAGAAAAGGCGTATTGGAGGCTTTCTTGTGCCCAAGCAAACAGATTGCCGCCACCGAGCGGCTTCATGGTATAGATGCCTTTTTCTGCCTCATAAGCCATCTTAAGCGCCTGCTCCATATCTTCACGGGTACCATCCACAATGCCGAGTCCTGCCCTATTGATCAAGGGATGGACGACATCAATATAATCGGCATTGGCCGCGGCACGCACCCCCGCCACATGGTGAGTCGAGATACCGAAAGCACGAATAACACCCTGCGCTTTCAACCGCAACAATTCTTCGATGGCAGGCATATGACCGCGCAGGGTATGTTCACTCTCCTGCTCATGGAGCATGAAGATATCGATCACATCCCGATCCAGCCGCTGCCTTGCCTCCTCCACCGCATCAAAGGCCATCTGTTTTTCATAGGCATAGGATTTACTGGCGATAATGAGGGGGCTTCGCATCTTTTTTTCAGCAATTTTTATATATTCATAGTTGTCATAGAGTTGGGCAGTATCAAGCAGGTTAATCCCACGCTCGGCCGCATAACACAGCACCTCAGCCGCCGCATCGGGGGGCAGGTTGGCCTGCATGGGCGCCATGGTGAGTGACCCGAAAGCGAGGGTTGACACCTGTATTCCGGTATTACCCAAGGACACATATTTCATAAAACACCTATACTAAAAACCTCAAAACCGCATGGTTTTGAGGTTTTATGGTTATTCGGAAAGATAAGAACGGACTAAGGTATGCAACAATTCATCCCGATCGATCTTACGGATCAAGGCACGGGCATTTTTATAGTTGGTGATATAGGTCGGATCCTCCGAAAGGATGTACCCCACCAGCTGATTGATCGGATTGTATCCTTTTTCCTTTAAGGCATCGTACACCTCGGTAACAATGCGTTTCATTTCCTTTTCCTGTTCGTCACGAACCGAGAAGGTTATCGTTCCATCATGCAGCACTTGGCTCATCCCCTTTTCATAGTTTTTCTATACACTATATCATATACCAATTTTGTCCGTTTTTCAATACGCAATGCAAATTTTTTATATTTTTAATGCAATTCCGGCCGCAGTAAACCGTGCTGTCAACACATCGATCTGCTCCTGCACTTCCTGTCCCGACAAGGTACGGTCAAAGGCGCCGAAGGTAAAGCGTACTGTCATGCTTCTCTTATCCCCCAACGACGCATCACGATACTCGTCAACCGGACGGTAGCCGAGCAGCAGCGGGCACGTCTGAGCATCGACGATCGCCTTGATGTCGGCATACGGTTGATCCTTACCCACAAGCAAAGACAAGTCATACTCAACACCGGGGAATTTCGAGGGTTCGGTATAAGAAACGGCGGCTCCCGCATAGTCCGAGAACCGATCCATATCGATCTCGGCGCAGACAATGGCGGCTTTCTTATCGATCTTATCCACGACGCTCGGATGAACCACGCTGACAAAACCGATCTTCTTGCCGTTCAGATACACCCCTGCCGTATTAACGGGGTGCTGCCACGGCTTCTGTGCCGTTTCAGTCACGATTGTGAGCGCTTCATTCTTAAGAACGGTACCGATGGTGCGAAGCAGATCAACCAGCCCCAGATAGGCATCTTTTTCGCTATTAACCTTATCAAAGACAACAACGCCTAATTTTTTGCGTTCATTACATTGGCCATCTTCTTTCAGCCCCTCTACGACACGGGCAATCTCGAAGATACCGAACCGATCGGCGAAACGGCGGTTATCCTGCACCATGGAAAGCAGGGTCGGGGTCATATTGCGGCGCAGAATCGTCCAGTCGGTCGACATGGAGTTGATGATCTTGACATTATCCTCGACCTCGATGCCAATCTGAGCCAATTTACGGCTATCGCTCCACAGATAGGAATGCACTTCATGGAATCCATAGCGATCGGCAAGCAAGGTTTTTACGCCGAAATCGTCACGACGGTTAATCGTTTCGGGAATGGGATAGAGGACATTTTCCGAGGGACGGACATCGAAATTATCATAGCCGTAGATACGGGTAATTTCTTCAATAATGTCAGCCTTAATCGTAACGTCCTTAGTACGGCGCCAAGACGGGACATCGACATGGAATGTCTCGCCGTTCCTTTGCAGGCCGAAACCGAGCGCTGTCAAGGTTTTCTCGATACGTTCCGCAGAGATATCAATGCCCGTATAGCGATCGACAAAGGCCTTATCAAAATCAATAGCGATCTCAGGGAAAGCATAGGTGCGCACATCGCTGACGCATGACTCAAACTTGACATGGGGGTCAAGTTCCTGCAACAGATTCAGATAACGCAGAGCGGCCGTCATGGTTAATTCCGGATCGAGCATCTTCTCATAGCGCATACTGGCATCGGTACGAAGACCGATGCGGACGGTGGATTTGCGCGTGGTGATACCGTCGAAGTTGGCCGATTCCAAAAGCAGACTCGTGGTGGTATCCTCAATCTCGGAATTCAAACCGCCCATAATGCCGGCAATGGCCATGGGTTTATCATCCGAACAGATCATCAACGTTTCGCTGTCGATCTTGCGCTCTACACCATCCAACGTGGTAAAGGTAAACTCGTCGGCAAAGCGGCGCACATTGACTTTTTGCACAATCGAATAATCAAAAGCATGCATGGGCTGACCCAGTTCGAGCATGATATAGTTAGTCAGGTCGGCCAAGAAATTAATGGCACGCAGACCGCAATAGAACAAACGAATCCGCATATTCATCGGCGAAGTCTTACGGGTAATGCCCGTTACGATGGCGGAAGTATAGCGATAGCAACGCTCGTCCTCGATCTTGATATCAACGTTTGGCAAATGCTCAATGCTCTTGGCATCGAAAACAGGAACGGGACGCAGGGAGCGGTCGGCAATGGCGGCGAATTCACGGGCAATCCCGTAGTGACCCCACAGATCGGGACGGTTGGTAAGCGATTTATTATCGACTTCAAATACAATATCGTCAATGGCGAACAGTTCCTTGACATCGACACCCAGCGGCGTATCGGAGTCCAGCTCCATAATGCCGTCATGATTGGCCGAGATGCCCAATTCTTTTTCCGAGCAGCACATACCACAGGACTCAAAGCCTGCAATCTTGGTCTTGACAATATCCATGCCGCCGGCCTTGCCGCCCTCGGTAGCAAAGGCAACGATCATGCCCTCGCGGACATTAGGAGCACCGCACACGCAATCCACTACTGTCTTGCCGGTATTAACTTTAAGCAGGTGCAATTTCTTGGAGTTTGGATGGTTTTCAATGCTCTCGATGCGAGCCGACACCACGCCCTGCACATCGGCACCCATAACAAAGATATCCTCCACCTCGGCGGTTGCGAGGGTAAAGCGCTTGATCAGCGCCGTTTTATCTAAGCCTGACAGATCCACAAAGTCTTCGATCCAATTCATGGAAATTAACATAATTTACCCTCCTTTACCGAGATGTGAACTGCGACAACGATTTAAGGTTGCCGGAGTTGAGCATACGAATATCTTTAATGCCGTATTTCATCATAGCCAATCGAGTCAAACCAAGACCGAAGGCGAAGCCTGAATATTCTTCCGGATCGATACCACCGGCTTTCAATACATTCGGATGGATCATGCCGCAGGGGCACAGTTCCAGCCAGCCCGAATGTTTACATGTCGGACAACCTTCGCCGCCGCAGATCAGGCAGTTGACGTCCAATTCAAAACCGGGCTCTACAAAGGGGAAGAAACCGGGGCGCAGACGCACCTTGACATCTCTCTTGAATACCTCCGAAAGCATGGTTTTCATAAAATAGATCAGATTAGAGATGGAGATATTCTTATCGATCATAATACCCTCTAACTGAAAGAAGGTGTTTTCATGGCACGCATCGGTGGCCTCATTGCGGAAGCAACGGCTGGGGAATACCGAGCGCAGAGGTGCGCCGTATTTCTTCATAATGGCGTTCTGGGCGGCCGAGGTATGGGTCTTCAATAACTGGCCGTTAGACAGGAAATAGGTATCCTGCATATCGCGGGCAGGATGGTGTTTAGGGATATTGAGAGCCTCGAAGTTCTGATAATCGTCGACGATCTCAAAATAATCCTCCACCGTAAAGCCCATGCTGCGAAAGACTTCCTCGACCTCACGGGCGACGGTAGTAATGGGATGGAGCGAGCCAAACGTTTCCTTGCCCGGCATCGAAACGTCATACCGCTCGGCGCTCTGGATACGGGCGGTCATGGCCGCTTCTTCCAGTTCCTTTTTCTTATTCGTCAGCGCCAGATCGATCTCTTGTTTCAGTTCGTTGATCTGCCGGCCAATCTCTTTACGCAGGGACTCCTCGACCGAGCGCAGGTTTTTCATCTGCTCAGTAATCATGCCCTTTTTGCCGAGCATGGCTACACGCAATTCTTCCAGCGCAACCGCATTGTCTGCTTGACGTAATTTCTCCTCAAACAAGGCGCGGATGCTGTTTGTGTCTACACTCATATTATCCTCCTAAAATAAAAAAACGCCCCGAAAAACGGGACGACAAATATCGCGGTACCACCCGAGTTCCTTATCCAAAACGGATCGGCTCTTAGCCATCTTTAACGCAGACGATACGGAAACGACTACCAAGCCCTCGGCTCTTCCCCGCTCCCCTCCAAAATGAACTTCTCGACACCATCGGACAAGCAACGCTTTCAGCCCATGACGTTGCATCTCTGCCGCCGAACGGCGCCAATACTCTTTTTTTTCACAGGGTTTAATCTATCATACCAAATTTTTGGATAAAATGCAAGGGAAAATCGAAATTTATATCCTTTACAAGCGCAAGAAATTATGGTAAAATATATGGAAGATTGGAGGTCATGAAAAATGGCAAACGAAAAACCCGCTTATCTTACCTATAAAGGCAAGCCCTTGGTGCGTGAGGGCAATATGCTCTATTACGGCCAACCCGATGACAAATACATCCTCATGCTTCAGATCAAGAACACCGAGGCGCTGGAGGATCTTAAGATTCCGACCAAGGTAACTCTGATGCTGATGTCTACCGATCCAAGCGTTCCGCTTCAGGAAAAGATCATCAAGCGTGCTGATAAAGACGGCATTTATGCCGCTTTGGATGTTGGCATGATCTGGCTGGATCGTGCGCTGAAAAAATAAGGCATGGAAAAACGGTCATTCTTGAAAACAACGGCAGGAAAATGGCTTGCCGCACTTCTTACCCTACTTGTGCTGGCGGGCGCCGTTTTGGGCATCGTCAAATTGTTGGACAAGGGTGAAAACGTGCTCAAAGGCAGTTGGCAATACTATGCCAAGATCACCTCATCGGGGGATATTGACAGCGTATTCCACTTTGCCGAGGACGGGGCTTTTTACTTGCAGAGTATCCATGCAACCAACTACGGCACCTACAAAATACTCGATGGCGGCAATGAGGGCTCCTTTATCACCAATATTATGGGCGATGAGATCATGTATGATTATGTCCTGCAAGAGGATCTGCTCATTATCAGCACGTTAGAAGGTTATCGCATGGAATTGCATCGGATCAACTGAAAAAGGCTGCATAGGCAGCCTTTTTTCTTATCCTTTTATTCGGCGCACCGTCTTGATCGCCTTTACCGGACACATTTCCTGACAACAAAAACAGGAAATGCAAGAATGCAGATCAATCGTTGCCTTTTTCTCGGTTATGGAAATGGTGTGTTGAGGGCAACTTTCGGCACACTTGCCGCAGCCGATACAGGTCTTTTTCTTCACCCGCGGCACAGCCACCAGAGCCCGATCCAAAAATGAACGTATGGGACCGCGGAGCGATTGGGGGAAGATGCTCACAAAATCCACGCTGACCGATTTGGGCAAAACAAAGCCATGTTCGGGGCGCGTCCAATCCCCCACGATTTCGCTTTCTTCCATCAAATGCTCGGAGGCTATCAGCATCGGTACACGGGAAGCGCCTACCTGCAAAATCTCGTCGGCACAGAAACGATCCAAACTATAGATATTGCGGGAGGCGATCGTGAAACCCGGGTGACAGATCTCGCCGCCGGCAGGACCGTCCCCTTCCATGGCCTCCACGGCATCTATGATGGTATAGGTGGGTGCCACAACCTGCGACAGCTCCACCAGCATGGCGGTAAAAGATTCGGGATCCGGATTTAGGCAATGCAATTCAGGCTTTTGCAAGCCCGGAATAACACCAAACAAATTCTTGACCGCTCCAGACATGACAGTCATACTATGGGTCTTTAATTTGGGAAGATTGATGATAATATCGGCTTTAATAACGGGTGTTATAATGTTAAAAGCACGAAAACCCTCTTTATGCACTCTCTCATATGAGCAGTCTTCATTGAGGGTATACCCTTTTCCTGTCATGCCACAGGCGGCATAGATGCCTCGCATGAGGACAGGAGTATATAACCCGCCCGAACTGTCGGCTAAGGTAATATCGGTAATGCCCTTATGATGCAGATAGCGCACCACGGCATCCACCAAATGCGGATGGGTGGTAATCCCCTTAGCGGGAGAAGCCCCGCGTAAAAGATTGGGCTTAATAAGCACTTTTTTATCCGGTGTTAATTCCTCGTCACCCATAGTTTGAAAATGAGCACGGACAGCGCGGTCTAACGAATCGGCATCGTAGGATGTATGAATACAGGATATTCGGTTCAGAAGTATCACCTCGTTGCCCAGTATACCATATTCAATTTCAGAAATCAAATCCCTCCCGCATTTTTTCGATAGCGCGCTTTTCAATACGGGAAATATAGGAACGGGAGATACCCAAGATTTTGGCGGTTTCCTGCTGGGATCGGGGCGGTTTATTATCCAGCCCATACCGTAACAACAGGACTTTTTGTTCCCGCTCATCCAATCCTTGCAAAAGCGTGATCATTTTCTCAATATTAATCTTTTTTTCCAGATTTTCCGCAATATTATCTTCGCCTACAATGATATCAACTAAGGTCAATTCGTTGCCTTCTTTGTCGGTGTCGATAACATCGTTAATTGATTTATCACCGGCGCATTTTTTCTGGGAACGAAAATACATGAGCACTTCATTCTCAATGCACCTTGCGGCATAAGTAGAAAACTTTGAGCCTTTCTCCAGCGAATAGGAATCGACGGCCTTGATCAGCCCGATGGTACCGATACTCAGCAGATCGTCCTGTACGCTATCCGGAACATTATATTTCTTTATGACATGGGCAATCAAGCGCAGATTGCGGCTAATAAGCCGATCCCGCGCCTGCGTATCGCCTGCGGCCATCTGTTCCAGACAGGTTTTCACCTCGGCCGATGACATGGGCTTCTCAAAAGTACCCTGCAAGCGGATATAGAGCATAAAATAGAATACCGAAGAAACGGATGACAATAATTGAGCAAACATAACATTACCCTCCCTTTCTTCTATGATACGGGCACACAAATTGTCCTTATCACAACAAAAAAAAGAGACTCAGCATTCAGCTGAGTCTCTTTTTCCTATCCGGAATAATTTCACCGGCTTTGGTCAACACGATCTTGGTAATCAAGGGACCGACCAGTTCGTAGATCAAGGTAGCCGTCAGTACCACGGCGCGAACCTGCTGTCCGTATGCCGGCAGTTGAGTCATAACAATCTGCGCCATACCGATAGCAACACCGGCCTGCGGCAACAGGGCGGCACCTAAATACTTACGGATATTTTTATCTGACTTCACCATCAGCGCTCCGAAGAAAGTGCCGAAATACTTACCAAGCGAACGAGCAACCAGATACAACAGACCTAATAATCCAACGGTCGGCAGGACGGCCAGATCCAGTTCAGCGCCCGAAATGACAAAGAACAGCATAAACAGCGGTGGAGTCCAGCGATCGGCGCCGTCGAGTATCGGTTCGGCATGCTTATTGGTGTTGACAAAGCCTGCACCGATGCACATACACAACAACAGAGATGACAGGTGGAACTGCTCGGCCAAGGCAACGCCCAGAAAGACGGCGGATACGCAGATGCACAAACAATTGGCTCGAGACTTAAAGAATTTCGTGGCAAACGATACAAGAACTCCAATCACACTGCCAACGGCCAAGGACAACAAGATCTCCAACAGTGGCTCAACAGCCGTATTCATCAGGGTAATGGCCTCACCGGATGAGAGGGACTTAGCCACGGCCAGCGAAACAGCAAACACAACCAGACCGATGGCATCGTCAATGGCAACAACGGGAAGCAATGTATTGGTAATCGGGCCTTTCGCCTTGTACTGCCGCACAACCAT
>JAZNSU010000033.1:0-2468 GCA_045591385.1 Eubacteriales bacterium | reverse complement strand
CTCTACCCGCACGGGGGTATGCGAAAGTACCAGTTCAATATTCGATTTGGCGCGCACCTGTTTTTCCAGCGCCGCCACACCGCGGAAGGCATCCCGACGGTGCACCAAATATACCTTTTCGCACAGGTTCGCCAAATACAGGGCATCTTCCAGCGCCGTATTGCCGCCGCCGACAACAGCCACCGTCTGTCCCTTAAAAAATCCGCCGTCGCAGGTGGCGCAATAGGACACGCCGCTGCCCATCAATTCAGCTTCACCGGGAATATCCAACTGCCGCTTTTTGGCACCGCTGGCAATGATGACGGTACGCCCCTGATAAGTGCGATCGCCGGCAAAGACGGTTTTGACATCACCGGAAAAATCTACACCCGTGATCTCGTCATAGGCCATTTCCGCACCACAGGCTGTGGCCTGCTCGGCCATCTTGGCCGTCAGATCCGGACCGGTAATATTGACAAAACCGGGGTAGTTGGCCACTTCATAAGTTGTCGCCGCCTGTCCGCCGGGGAAAAGCGACTCAATCATGAGGGTTTTAAGTCCCGCACGACCGGCATAAATGCCGGCGGTAAGACCGGCCGGGCCGGCGCCGATAATTAACAGATCATATATCATAATAGCCTCCGCAACTCTTTTTTATTAGTATACCACAATTTTCTGAAAATGGAAATAAAAAATCCTCAGACATATCCGTCTGAGGATAATATTCTTATTTCCCGGTGATATTCACATAAACCTTTTCGTCGCTCTCGCCGTAGCCCAACTGGTCACGGGCGATGCCGGCGGCATAATCCTGAATATCGCCACTGCTGATGACGTCCTTAAGTTCGTTATTTTCGTCGGTCTGCTGTTGGATCATCTGCTCATATTTTTCAATTTCTTCTCGGGCCTGACTTTGCTTAATATGATTGGAAAGGATCCCGACAACGAAACCGATAGCGGCTATCAAAACCACGATCATAGCGACATTCTGCCAAGCGAATTTCTTAACTTTCACGCCGATTCATCCTTTCTTTTTGCACATAAGCATACTTCGACTCTTCTATTATAGTATGTTTTATGCGAAAATGGAAGAGTTTTTTTGCATTTTTTGCCTCTTTTTTTTGATTTTTTTGCCGTTTTTGAGCCAGTTTTTGCTTGAATTTTGCGAAAATTTTGCGCAGCGGCGCCGATAATACCGCAAAAATGTGCCGGATCTTATCGGACACCCTGCGCCACAGCCGGTAACAAATACGCCCGAAAGTCATGTACCACAATGCGGCACCGGCCACCGCACTGACAAAAATATAAAGGCGGATGACACCCGAATGAAAGGTGAAGATGAACATACCGGTAAGCCAAGCCGTAATAAAAAAGAAGACCAAGTCCTCCACAAAAACGGCGACCGCCGACGGACGGAAGATCAGGCGCAGCACCCGAAAGACATCGTACAAAATGCCTACGCCTATCCCGAACAAGGCGGCATATCCGACAACGGCAAGTTCTTCGGTTAAGACCAGTTCCATCGGTTACCGAAACACCTTGGAGAAAAAGCCGCCGCTCTTTTTACCTAAATCATCCGTGTAGGACAAGGAATAGATGTTACCTTCCAGCGCCAGTTCACCCGTTTCGATGGAAAATTTATTGATGTGCAGTTGCTCTCCCCGAATGGTCAAGACCCCCATGCCGGTAAAGATACTCACGGCATTTTCATCGAAACTGTCGACATCCTCAACCCCCGATGCCGTAAGGGCGGTTCGTCCTTCCAGAATAATATTATGTAATTTTGCGGATCGGTTTTGCTCGTCATTCATCGTTTCCGCCTCCTTTCAATTTATAATATTCTTCAGAAAGGGGCTTTATACCGAGAACTTTTTGTGATATACTGTCATAAAGATTACTTTTACGGAGCCTTATATGAGTATAACGGTAGGCGAATGCGCCGAGAACCGCGCAGGCGAAGCCCTGACCTTACTGCGGCGCTCTTTCCAAAAACAGGAAGCCCCTTTGCAGTCCCACGCAGGTCGGGGCGCCGTGTTGCGCAGCCTGTCGCAGGGCAAGGCGTGGCACAAAAAAATTGAACAAGGACAAGTACGCCTGTTCGGCATCTTTGACGATGAACGGCTGATCGGCTGTTGTCTGATGACGCAGTCCCATATTCTGCATTTCTGCTTAGAAAATCGCTATCGGCGCGGCGATGCCGCCCCTCTGTTTTTTGACTATCTGCGCACCGTTTCTCCCGATCTGACGGTTGATGCCGCCCTATATGATCACGAATTGTTCCACGCTTGCGGATTTAAGGGGGACACCGTTTGTGACAAGGACGGGCGCAAAACCGTGCCCATGCACTCGGCGGGACATAAGATTACCCATGAGATCTGGGACTTGCGGGATGAACTGGGCGAACCGACAGGACGATACGCCAGCCGTGACCAGTACCGATCCCTGCGGTCGGGCGACTATATGCTGGCGGTACATATCTACCTATACAC
>JAZNSU010000032.1:0-5591 GCA_045591385.1 Eubacteriales bacterium | reverse complement strand
GTTTGTCCCGATGCTCCTGCCCGTGACAGTGCTGCCCGCAATAAGATCGATATCCGCACCTACCGTATTATTTACGAGTGCATTGAGGAGATCGAAGCGGCACTTAAGGGTATGCTGGCACCTAAGGTTCGGGAAAAGGTTACCGGTCATGCCGAGATCCGTCAGGTGATCAAGATCTCGGGTGTCGGCTCGGTCGGCGGTTGCTATGTGACCGACGGTAACATTCAGCGCGGATGCAGCGTGCGTCTGCTACGTGATAACGTGGTTATTTTTGAAGGCGCTCTGGCTTCTCTTAAGCGTTTTAAAGACGATGTAAAAGAGGTCAACGAGGGCTATGAATGTGGTATGAGCATCGAGAAGTACAACGACATCAAAGAGGGTGACGTGATCGAAGGCTATATCATGGAAGAGTATAAGGCATAAGGAGATACTATGTCAGGACACAGAATTTCTCGGATCAATGCCGATGCCCAGCGTGAGCTGGCCAACATCCTGCGCGATTTGAAAGATCCCCGCATCCCCGCCATGACCTCGGTGATGGCGGTGCGGGTGACCGAAGATCTGAAATTTGCCAAGGTCTACGTGTCGATGTTCGGCACCGACGAGCAGAAGAAAGAGGGATTGAAAGGGCTGAAATCGGCGGCCGGTCATATCCGTCGACAGCTCGCTTCCCGTCTGGATTTGCGCCAGACGCCGGAATTGATTTTCGAGCAGGATGACTCCATCGAGCATCTGTCCCGTATTGATACCATTCTCAAAGGGATCCACATTCCCGACGAGGAATAAGGGGTTCTTCCTGAGTACGAGAGGGAGGTTAAAGAATGGGAACCACAATCGGAAAAGCGGCGGCCGCCCGTATGTTGGCGGCGCAGGATAAGATCATGATCATCACCCATGTCAGCCCCGACGGGGATACGCTGGGCAGCGGCTTTGCGCTGTATCATGCCTTATCGTTGTTGGGCAAGCGGGTGTGTGTGGTCAATTCCGACCGCATCACGCCTAAATACTGCTTCCTGTCGGGAGCCAAAAGTGTGCTTCGCCCCCAGTTTGAGCCGCAGTTTATCGTAGCGGTGGATGTCGGTGCGGTGCACCTGATCGGTAAGGAGTTGGAATGTTACGCCGATCGCATTGATCTGTGTATCGACCATCACCCCTCCAACGCCCGCTATGCGACCTATAATTTAATAGACGCCCATGCGGCGGCTACCGGCGAGATTATGCTGGATATTATTTCGGCCATGCACGTGCCGCCTACGAGGGAGATTGCCGATGCGCTGTATACGGCTATCTCTACCGATACGGCCTGCTTCCGACATTCGTCCACCACGGCTACCACCTTGCGCAAGGCGGCCCGTACCGTGGAGTGGGGTGCAGATATGGTCAATCTGAACAATCATCTGTTTGTGGTCAAGTCCAAGCAGTTGTTCGACTTGGAGCGCATGGCCATGGAGAACATTCGTTTTTATCGGGACAGCACCATTGCCGTTATGCCCATTACCTTGGACATGATGAATAAGAGTGGTGCGACTGAGGACGATACCGATGGTATCGCCACCTTACCCCGCCAGATCCAAGGGGTTGAGGTGGGTATCACCATGCGGGAAGTTAAGACCAACGAGTACCGCATTTCGGCTCGGTCGGACGGGCGTATCAACGTCAGCGCCATCTGCCAGCGATTGGGCGGCGGCGGTCATGTCCGCGCTTCGGGCGCCAGACTGTGTGGTACTAAGGAAGAGATTATTGAGCGCATCGTTAACGAAGTGCTGGCCGAGTATCGGGAAGTGGAGGGCGAATGAACGGCATCGTCCCTTTGAACAAAGAGAGCGGAGTGCTTTCCCGCAAGGCGGGCAACGCCGTTTCTTTCCTGTACGGCGAGAAAAAACATGGGCACGCCGGCACGCTCGATCCGTTGGCCGGCGGTGTTTTGCCAATTTTACTCGGACGGGCAACCAAACTCATCCCATTTTTGGATGATGAGAAGATTTATGAGGCGAAAATGCGCTTCGGTATGGTCACAGACACGGGAGATATTACCGGAAATGTAAAAAAAACGAGCGATTTTCGACCGAAACTCAGTGATTTTGAGACGGTTTTTCCGCAGTTTTTGGGGGAAATTACCCAAATTCCACCCGTTTTTTCGGCATTAAAGAAGGATGGAAGACCTCTTTATGACTATGCCCGCAAGGGGAAAGAGGTGGAAATTGCACCGCGCAAGGCGGTCATCACATCCCTGACCTTAAATGATTTTGACGGTGAGTGCGCCACTCTTACGGTGGGGTGCAAGACGGGAACCTACATCCGCACGCTGATTGAGGATATGGCTCACGCCTGCGGTGCGTTGGCGACCATGACAGAGCTTTGTCGCACCAAGGCGTCGGGCATTTCGATTGAGGATTGCCGAACGCTATCACAGATGGAGGCGGGCGACCGTCCCGTGATGGATGTGCAAAAGTTGTTTGGGCACCGTCCTGCATGTGTGGTGGATACGCCCGGACGGCATTATTTATTAAACGGCGGAACGCTCTCGCCCAACCGTTTTACGGGGCAGGCGAATGGATTGTTCCGCGCCTATGACAGCAAGAATGAATTTCTCGGCCTGTGCCAAGAATCGGCGGGCGAGATTAAACTGGTATGGATGGACAAGATCTATGAATAAGCGAGTGATTGCGCTCGGTAATTTTGACGGCGTGCACCGTGGCCATGCGGTATTGCTGAAAGAGGCGGTAGCGGCGGCCAAGGAACTGGGTGTCAAAAGTGCGGCGCTCATTTTTGAGCGTGACCCTGACAATGTATTTGCCGGCGCTTGCGTAACACCGGCCCTGACCGACAACGAAAGCAAGGAACTGTATATCCGAGAACTTGGTATTGACGAGGTGATCTATATTCCCTTTGATTCACGGACCGCCAACCTATCCCCGACGGCTTTTGTGGAAAAGACGGTGCGGGAGTTTGGTGCCGTGATGTTGGTATGCGGGTTCCATTACCGCTTTGGTGTAGGGGCTTCGGGCAATGCCGATACCCTTAAGCGCCTTTGCGGAGAACAGGGGATCGGGTACCGTGTGATTGAGCCGGTGACGCAGGACAACATGGTGATCTCCTCGACCAAGATCCGCTCATTGGTGCGTAGCGGGAACATGGAATTGGCGGGTAAATTATTAGGCCGGCCGTTCACGGTAGCGGGCGAGGTCTATCATGGCAAGAAACTGGGTACGACCCTTGGGTTTCCTACCATCAATCAGACCTTGGACGATTTTTCGATTGTGCCGATGTACGGGGTGTATGCCACCCGTGTACTGATAAATGGCGAGTGGTGCGAGGCGGTGACCAATGTGGGGGTGCGCCCCACGGTGGAAAAGACCCGTGCCTATAACATAGAAACCTATATCATTGATCGGCAAGTGGATCTGTATGAGCAAAAGGTGAGGGTGGCCTTTTATAAAATGTTGCGACCCGAGACCAAATTTTCCTCGGTGGATGCCCTGCGGGAAGCCATCCAAGAAAATGTTTTACAAACAAAAGAATATTTTCTCTTTACAAATGAAAAATAATATGGTATAATCCCATCGTATTATGCGTTCACCCATGCTCGGCTGACGGAAGGGACCTCCGACCGCGGCTTAGTGTGAGGCGAGAATAAAAATTTATGGAGGTGGAAACTATGATTTCCAAAGAAGAAAAGCAGCAAGTTATCGCTCAGTACAAGCGTCATGAAGGCGACACCGGATCCCCTGAGGTTCAGATCGCTATTCTGACCAACCGTATCAATTCTCTGACCGAGCATCTCAAGAAGAATCCCCATGACCATCATTCCCGTCGTGGCCTTTTGCAGATGGTTGGTAAGAGAAGAAATCTGCTTGCCTATCTGACCAAGATCGATATCGAGAGATACCGTTCTATCATTGCGCAGCTCGGCATCAGAAAGTAAGAGTGATTTTGGTGGGGGTGTTTTCTTGCACCCCCACTTTTCACGAAAAGAAAGAGGACACGGGGTTTTATCAGTTATGAGAGTACCCTTGCGGGTGTTGTCATAACTGCTAAACTTCGGAGTTCTCAAAAAATATACAAAGGAGAATTCAAATGTACGAAAATTTCAGAGTGTTCAAAACGGAATTTGCCGGCCGTCCCCTGATCGTGGAAACCGGTAAGATGGCGGAACTGGCTAACGGTTCCTGCTTGGTTCGTTATGGCGATACCGTAATTCTGGCTACGGCCACCGCTTCCGAGCGTCCTCGTGACGGTATTGATTATTTCCCGCTTTCCGTTGACTTCGAGGAGAAGTTGTATGCGGTAGGTAAGATCCCCGGTGGCTTTTTAAAGCGTGAGGGTCGTCCGACCGAGAAAGCCATTCTGGCTTCCCGTGTCATCGACCGTCCGATGCGTCCCCTGTTCCCGAAGGATATGCGTAATGACGTAGCCGTATGCGTGACCGTTATGTCGGTCGATCAGGACAATTCGCCCGAGATCGCAGGTATGCTGGGCGCCTCCATTGCGGTTGCTATCTCCGATATTCCTTGGGCCGGCCCGATTGCCGGTGTCAGCGTGGGTTTGGTTGACGGCAAGTTTGTCTTTAACCCCACCGCCGAGGAGCGTAACAAGAGCGATCTGGCTCTGACCGTTGTCGGTTCGGACAAGAAGGTCGTTATGATCGAGGCGGGTGCCAACGAAGTGCCCAACGATGTGATGTTCGATGCCATCAAGCAGGGCTATGCTGTCTGCAAAGAGATGGTTGACTTCATCAATTCCATCGTAGCCGAGATCGGCAAGCCCAAGTTCGAGTACACCCAGATCAACGTACCCGAAGAAATGTATGAAGATATCAAGGCATTTGCCATCGAAAAGGTGCGTGAGGCTCTCAACACCGATGACAAGAATGTTCGTGATGCGGCTATGAAGATCGTGACTGACGAGGTGATTGCCGAGTTTAGCGAGAAGTATCCTGAGAGCGAGAAGCTCTTTGACGAGTGCTTGTATAAGTTGCAGAAATATGTGGTTCGTCAGTGGTTGCTGCAAGGCAAGCGTGTTGACGGCCGTGGCATTGACGAGATGCGTCCGTTGTGGGGTGAGGTTTCGGTTCTGCCCCGTACCCACGGTTCGGGTATGTTTGCCCGCGGTCAGACGCAGGTACTGACCATTGCCACCCTCGGTATGATCGGCGAGCGTCAGTTGCTCGACGGCATTGATGAGGAAGAATACAAGAGATACATGCACCACTACAACATGCCCGGTTATTCGACCGGTGAGGCCAAGCCCTCCCGTAGTGCCGGCCGCCGTGAAATTGGTCATGGTGCGTTGGCTGAGCGTGCTTTGCTGCCTGTGATTCCGTCTGAGGAAGAGTTCCCGTATGCCATTCGTCTGGTATCCGAGGTGCTGACCTCCAACGGTTCGACCTCTCAGGGTTCGATCTGCGGTTCGACCCTGGCTCTGATGGATGCCGGTGTGCCCATTAAGGCGCCTGTTGCCGGTATTTCCTGCGGTTTGATTACCGATACCGAGAACGATACCTGGATGACCATGGTTGACATTCAGGGTATCGAAGACTTCTTTGGCGATATGGACTTTAAGGTGGCCGGTACCAAGAAGGGTATCACCGC
>JAZNSU010000031.1:0-7656 GCA_045591385.1 Eubacteriales bacterium | reverse complement strand
ATGACAACACAGGGGCCTGCTTCGATCAGGGTGACAGGCAGGCAGTTGCCGGCCTCATCGAAGACCTGTGTCATGCCTAACTTTTTGCCGATGATGGCATTCTTCATGATGTTTTTCTCCTTTTCTGGTTATTGGTTGGCATCTTAGCCAACATGACCCCGGCGCTTACAGCTTGAGTTCGATCTCTACGCCAGCGGGGAGTTCAAGATTTGTAAGGGCTTCCATCGCCTTCTGGGAAGGTTTCAGGATGTCGATCAGACGCTTATGGGTGCGCATTTCAAACTGCTCACGCGAATCTTTATACTTGTGCACCGCACGCAGGATGGTCACGATCTCCTTCTTGGTAGGAAGAGGAATGGGACCGGCTACCTCTGCGCCGTTGCGCTTCGCCGTGGCAATGATCTTCTCGCAAGCCTGGTCGATCAGATTGTGATCGTAAGCCTTGAGTCTGACTCTTACCTTTTCCTTGACTGCCATTTGCTCGCCTCCTTAATTTTTTTTTGGCAAATTGGTTTGGCGGCCATGAAAACCTAACACGCTCTCTTGCGTTTCGCGCCTCTCCACAAGAAAACCGAATCCCTGTCCACGCAGGTATCCGGCCTTGTTGAGCAAAAGAGGTACGGGATCGCCGTACGATAATGCCGGTTTCCATATTACGCCCGGTTTAAAATCGGACCTACTCCGCGGAAATTACCCGATTTCTCGGCAACCTTCCGCATCATCGCATTTTAGTCGCTAATACACTATAGCAGAAAGCTCAAGGAAAATCAAGAGTTTTTTTCATTTTTCTCAAAAAAATTTTTCTTCCTATAATAATAGGCTTGAAAAATGAGCCGAGGCGTGCTATATTAACATATATTACTATATAGGAGACTATTATGGATCTGGCTAACTTGTTATATCCGCATACCGCTTATACCCCTGAGGAGCTGGAAGCCCGCTATCCCGAGCGTCAACTGTGTGATGGCGCTAAGGTGACCCGCTTTGCCCCCTCCCCCACCGGCTTTGTTCATTTTGGGGGACTGTTGCCCACCCGCATCTCCGAGCGGTTGGCACACCAGAGCGGCGGTGTGTTTATTTTACGAATCGAAGATACCGACCAAAAACGCAAGGTCGAGGGCGCCGAGGAAAACCTGCTGGAAACCTACAACTATTTCGGTATTCAGTTTGACGAGGGCGTGCCCATCGACGGCGAGAACGGTAAGTATGGCCCCTACCGCCAGAGCGCTCGTCGGGAGATCTACGCTACGCTGGCCAAAAAACTGGTAAGCGAAGGCAAGGCCTATCCCTGCTTCTGCACCGAGGAAGAACTCAGTGATATTCGCGCCCGCCAAGAGGCCGAAGGGGTCGATCCCGGCTACTACGGCACATGGGCGGTGTGGCGCAATGCTACTGCTGAACAGGTCAAGGAAAAATTGGATGCGGGCGTGCCTTTCGTCATCCGCTTTCGGAGCGAGGGCGATCCCGAGCGCAAGATGAAGTTTACCGATCTGGTCAAGGGTGATGTAGAGATCACCGAGAATCATATCGACCATGTCCTGCTCAAGAGTGACGGCATCCCCACCTACCACTTTGCCCATGCGGTGGACGATCATTTGATGCGAGTGACCCATGTGGTGCGCGGTGAGGAATGGCTGCCCTCTCTGCCTTTTCATATCCAACTGTTCAAGGCACTCGGCTTTAAGCTGCCCAAGTACCTGCATTGTTCCCAACTGATGAAGATGGAGGGCGACTCCAAAAAGAAGCTGTCCAAGCGGGATAAAGCAGCGGCGTTGGCCGATTATAAAAAGGAAGGGTATGATCCGGTCTGCATCACCGAATATATCATGACCCTGCTCAACTCCAATTACGAGGAGTGGCGCACCGCCAATCCGGACAAGCCTTTTAGCGACTTCCCCTTTGCCATTAAGAAACTGAGTGCATCGGGCTCGTTGTTTGACTATGATAAGTTGGATGACATTGCCCGCACCACCGTGTCCCGCATGAACACCGAGGAAGTGTATACGGCTCTGACGGCATGGGCGAAAGAATACGACCCTGAATTTGCAACTTTACTGATTCGTGATGAAGCGTACACCAAAGCCATTCTGTCGATCGGACGCGGCGGCAAGAAGCCCCGTAAGGACATCACCAAGTGGAACGGCGTAAAAGACTATGCCGGCTTCTTCTTTGATGAACTGTTTGCGCCTGATTATTCGACGCTGATTGGTGACGATGTCGATGCCATCCTCACCCGCTATGCCGAAGTTTATGATGAAACGGCCGATCAGACGGCGTGGTTTGACACCATCAAGGCGTTGGCAACCGAATTTGGCTACGCCGCCGAGACCAAAGCCTATAAAAACGATCCCCACGCCTATAAGGGGCATGTGGGCGATATATCCAATATCCTGCGTGTGGCTGTGACCGGCCGCACCGCCTCGCCCGATATGTATACCGTAATGCAGATTTTGGGGCGTGAGAAAGTACTGGCCAGACTGGCTGCCGCAAAGGAGAGAAACTGATGGAACCGAGCAACAATTTTATTCATGAGATTATTGATGCCGACTTAGCGGCCGGCTATCCCCACGAGATCCACACCCGCTTCCCGCCCGAACCCAACGGCTATCTGCATATCGGTTCGGCTAAGGCGATCTGGATCAACTGGTCAACCGCCAAGAAATACGGCGGCAAATTTAATTTACGCTATGACGATACCAACCCCGTGCGTGAGGACGACGAATATGTCCGTTCGATCGAAGAAGATCTGCGCTGGCTGGGCGCCATTCCCGACGGCGGCATCTTCTACGGCTCGGACTATTTCGAGAAGTGCTACGAGTTTGCTGAGAAACTCATTCTCGACGGCAAAGCCTATGTGTGCGACCTGACCCCTGAACAGATGCGGGAATACCGCGGCACGCTGACCGAGGCGGGCAGGCCCAGTCCGTGGCGCGATCGTTCGGTGGAAGAAAACCTCAAACTGTTCCGCGAAATGCGTGACGGTAAATATAAGGAAGGCGAACACACCCTGCGTGCCAAGATCGATATGACCTCGCCCAATATGAATATGCGCGATCCTGTCATCTACCGCATCGTGTACGCCACCCATCACCGTCAAGGTAACAAGTGGTGCATCTATCCGATGTACGATTTTGCCCATCCCCTGCAAGATGCCTTAGAGGGCATTACCCACTCCCTCTGCTCGCTCGAATTTGAGAACCACAGACCGCTCTACGAGTGGGTGGTCGATAATGTGGGCGGCTTCGATCCCGCCCCCAAACAGCGAGAATTTGCCCGTCTGAACATTACCTATACCGTCATGTCCAAGCGCTATTTGCGCGAACTGGTTGAGGGGCAGCATGTGGATGGTTGGGACGATCCCCGTATGCCAACCCTGTGCGGTCTGCGCCGCCGTGGCTATACCCCAGAAAGTTTGTTTAAGTTTGTCGAAACGGCAGGCGTAGCCAAGGCCAATTCGATTGTCGATTACGAGTTGCTGGAGCATTGCATCCGCACCGATCTCGATCCTGTAGTGCCTCGCCGCATTGCGGTGCTCGATCCCTTAAAGGTGGTCATTACCAACTACCCTGAGGATAAGACCGAAACCTTTGACCTGCCCAATAATCCCAAGGATGAAACGGTGGGCAAGCGTGCCGTTCCCTTTAGCCGTGTGGTGTATGTTGACCGCGAGGACTTTATGGAGAACCCGCCCGGAAAATTCTTCCGTCTGAAACCCGACGGT
Source organism: Eubacteriales bacterium (assembly GCA_045591385.1). Taxonomy (GTDB): domain Bacteria; phylum Bacillota; class Clostridia; order Oscillospirales; family UMGS1783; genus CAKSHC01. The sequence continues at coordinate 3,935 of JAZNSU010000031.1, read as the reverse complement.
GAAGTGCGCTTGATGGGCGCCTATATTGTTAAGTGCAACGAGATCATCAAGGATGAAAACGGAAACGTGACCGAACTGCATTGCACCGCCGATCTGGAAACGGGGTGCGGAATGCCGGCAGACGGGCGCAAAGTCAAGGGCACCATCCATTGGGTCAGCGCCGCCCATGCCGAAACGGGAAAGGTGCGTGTCTATGAAAAATTGTTTACCATTCCCAACGTCGGCGATATCCCCGAGGGGGCTTCCTATCTGGACTATGTAGATCGTAACTCCTGTAAGACTTATGATCACGCCATGTTCGAGCCGGCTCTGGCTAAAGCCGAGGGGGGCGAGCGCTTCCAGTTTGTACGCACCGGCTTCTTCATCAAAGACCCGAAAGATGGAGCTTTCAATAGAATCGTAACACTGAAGGATTCCTACAAGCCCAATAAGTAATAAAAAAGAACGGTCATTTCGACCGTTCTTTCCTTATATTATTATAATCATTCAAGGCCTTAATGGCCTGACCGCCCATCGGGAGCAGGGCCATCATATTAAATACAGTCATCAGCGCAATGCCGAGATCTCCCAGATCCCACACGAAAGAAGGCTGGGCGATACCACCGACAAAGAGCATCACCAAGGCCAGTATCTTATAGGCCGTTTGCGACCACCAGTTATCCCCGCACAGATAGGCCACGTTGGAGCGGGCGTAGTACAAAATTCCGATAAAGGTGGAGAAACAGAAGAGGAACAAGGTAATGGCGGTGAAGACGACACCGAAACCGCCCAAATGATGGTGCATGGCGCTCTGCAATAAACCCATGCCCTCCTGCCCTGTCGTCACCGCCTCGGGGGCGAGCAGTACCAACATGGCGGTGCAGGTGCAAATAACGATCGTATCAATGATCACGCCGAGGGCTTGAAACAGTCCGCTCTTGGCGGGATGGGACACCTCGCCGGCGGCCGCCGCACAGGGCGCCGAGCCACTGCCCGCTTCGTTGGAGAACAGTCCGCGTTTGACGCCGAACATCAGCGCACCGCCAAAGCCGCCCGCTACCATCTGCCGCATTCCAAAGGCTTCTTCAAAAATACGGGCAAAGACGGCGGGAACTTGGGTGATATTGAGTGCAATAACCACCAATGTCAGAACAAAATAGGCGATCGCCATAATGGGCACCAGCACGTCCAGCACCTTAACGGTTGCGTTCTTTCTCAATACAATTACCGCCGCCAATACCAGCAGTACCGCCGAGGTGATCCACGGAGTAATGCCGAAAGCGCTGTGGAAGGCATCGGTGACCGAGTTGCTGGCAATCTGGCTGACCCCGCACCAGCAGACCAAGGCTGACACGGCAAAGAGTATCGCAATGATGCTCTTTTTCTTTTTGCCGGCAAAGAGTTTATGGATATAGTAGGCAGGGCCGCCACGCTTGCCGCCGTAGAGGGGATCATCCTCGTTATGGATCTGCGCCAGCGTGCCCTCGATATAGGCGGTGGCCGAGCCGATCAGCGCCGTGACCCACATCCAGAAAACGGCGCCCGCACCGCCTAAGGATACGGCGGCGACCACGCCTGCCATGTTGCCCATGCCCACACGGGTGGCGGTGGACACGATCAGCGCCTGCCAGCCCGACAGTCCGCCCGTTTTATTTTGGTTCTTTTCAGCAGCAATACGGAGCATTTCGGGGAACATTCGGATGGGTAAAACCCTTGTTCTTATGGTAAAATAGAGCCCAACGGGTATCAAAATGAGAACCAAAAGCGGGATTTCCAATCCAAAAACGGTAAAAACAGGGGCGTTTCCGAGCAGTAATTGGTAGATTTTCTGTAAAAATTCCATTATTTCTTTCTTCTTTTCTTATTATATAGGATCACATAGCCGATAAAGATTGCCAAGGCCACACCGCCCAGCACGATCAGCACAATCACGGCGGGGTGGGAGAAGAACTGCCCGATCCGATAGCGGATGGTCATGCCCGCATCCCGTTCGGCCGTTTGTCCCGCCAAAGCGGGAACCTTACCGATGACGGTGCCTTCGTAGGTAACGGTAATCGTGCCCAACTCGTCCCCCTCCCTTACGGGGGCTTCCACTTCTTCGGGCGCTTCGACAGACAGTTCAATCAAGGAGGAATCGTAATCGGCGGGGACGACATAAAGCAATTCGGCGCCCGACATGAGCATGACGGTATCGGTATTGCGGCAGAGGATGACATGGGTACTGCCGCAGATCATGCCCGGCTTGAGCACGGTAATGCGCTGATAGCTGGTTCTGACCCATTCCAGCGCTGCTGTGAGTTGGGAGTAGTGGGTTTCGGCGTCGTTACCGGCATGGAAGACAACGGCCAAAACCTGCATCCCGTTAAAGGTACTGTAAACGCCTTGGGAGTAGCCGCCGGTATTGGTATAGTGATTTTTAATGCCGATAGCACGGGAGTATCCGTACTCACCCGAACCGAGCAGAAGATTGGAAGAATACATGAGCCGTTCTTCGCTTTTGTCGGTAGCGGGCATACGGTAAAAGGTGGTATCGGAGATATCCAACAATTCCTCGTTTTGGATAAAGGCCGTGAGGAGAGTGACGGCATCCCGTGCAGTGGTATAGCTTTCACTCGACTCGCCGTGAGTATCGGCAAAGTAGGTGGCAGTCATGCCAAGCGCTTTTGCTTTTTCATTCATGGCGGCGACGAATTCTTCGACCGTCTTGCCGGTGGCCAACGCCAAAATATTGCAGGCTTCATTGGCGTTTTTGACCAATACGGCATGGTAGAGGTCTTTGACGGTGAGCGTTTCGCCCACGGCAAAGTCGAGCCCCGAATGGTAGACCACGCCATCAAAGAAACCTTCATTTACCGTGACCGAGGCATTGGTTTGCAGACTCTCACTTGCCAGCAAAACGGTCATAACCTTGGAAGTAAAGGCGGCGGGGACACTGCCGTCCAAATTCTTTTCATAGAAAAACTCGCCCGTGATCACATCATACAAAGCGGCGCCTTGGGCGGAGATGGCGGGACAAGGCTGTGCGGCGGGCGGCAAGGCCGCAGAAACCGATGACATCAGCAACAGGGTAACCAATAGAAAAGACAGGTATTTTTTCATAACTTCTCCATCTGATACAAGATATCCGTATTGTATCACACAAACCGATTGAATGCAAGATTCTATTATATTTTCTGTTATCCCTCTTGAAATAAAAACCAATTCGAGATATAATAATCCTGTATATGTAATAACTATAAATTTACGATAGGAGAACAAACCATGGCTTACAACAAGAAAACTGTGGAAGACGTATGCGTCAAGGGCAAAAAGGTGCTGGTGCGCTGCGACTTCAATGTCCCCCTCAAGAACGGCGTGATCACCGATGAGAACCGCATCAATGCCGCTATGCCCACCATTGAATATTTGGTAAACAACGGCGCGCAGGTCATTCTGTGCTCGCATATGGGCAAGCCCAAGGGCGAACCCAAGCCCGAACTGTCGCTGGCTCCCGTGGCCAAGCGCCTGAGCGAGAAGCTGGGCAAAGAGGTCGTCTTTGCCGCCGATGCCAACGTGGTTGGCGAGAATGCCAAGGCCGCAGTTGCCGCCATGAAAGACGGCGATGTGGTACTTCTTGAGAACACCCGCTACCGCGCTGAGGAGACCAAGAACGGCGAGGCGCTGTCTGCGGAACTGGGTTCTTTGGCTGAGATTTTTGTCAACGATGCCTTTGGTACCGCACACCGTGCCCATTGCTCGACGGTCGGTGTCGTTTCCCATGTCGATCAGGCCGTGGCCGGCTATCTGATCGGCAAAGAACTCGAGTATCTGGGCAATGCCGTAGACGCTCCCGTTCGTCCTTTCGTCACCATTCTGGGCGGCGCTAAGGTGGCCGATAAACTGACGGTTATTGAAAACCTCTTAAACAAGGCCGACACCCTTATCATTGGCGGTGGCATGGCTTACACCTTCCTGGC
>JAZNSU010000030.1:0-1598 GCA_045591385.1 Eubacteriales bacterium | reverse complement strand
AAATGATGGGCAAGCACGACTATGTACTCGGTCTCGAGCCGGGCAACTGCATCCCGCAGGGGCGTGACGCTATGCGTGAGGCCGGCGTTATGCCCACCGTCGCCCCCGACGGTGAAAGCCACACCGCGCTAACCTTTACCTTCTATCAGAAATAAAAAAAACCGATCCGTCAGGATCGGTTTTTTATTACCTCGTCATATTCCGGCACGGAAGAAATACCGCCCGCCTTGGTGGTGGATAACCCCGCCGCCGTGCAGGCAAAGGAAACGATATCTTGCAACTGATCATCGGTCAGCGTATCGGGATCCTGTCCTGTTTGCAGGAGTTTCCAAACAGCGCTTCCGCCGAAAATGTCGCCCGCGCCCGTCGTGTCTTTTACCGCAATGCCGCTCAGTGACGGCACATGCCCACAGACCGATCGGGTAACATAGAAACAACCATCGGCGCCGCAGGTGGCAAACACCAACTTGACACCGAAGTGGTCCAGAATATGCTTGGCGCCCGCTTGCGGAGAAAGTCCAAACAGGAATTCAATCTCCTCATCGCTGATCTTAACTACATCGGTCTGAGAAAGTCCCCACAGCATGGCTGCCTTGGCATCCTCAAGGCTACGCCATAACGGCTTGCGCAGGTTGGGATCAAAGGTGATCATCTTGCCCTTTTCCTTGGCATAAGCCACCGCGCGGCGAGTCGTGTCGGCCGCAGGCGTATCGGTCAAGGACAGGGTGCCAAAATGAAAGACCTTCGTTTCATCAATCAGCGAAAGATCTAACTCCTCAAAGGTAATCTGGGTATCGGCGCCAGGCTTTCGGGCAAAGGAGAATTCACGGTCGCCGCTCTCATCAAGAGTGACAAAGGCAAGAGTTGTAAAAAACTCGTCGGATACTACCATGCCTCGCGTTTCAATGCCCGCTCCGTTCAGAGTGTGGAGCAACGCTTTGCCAAAGGCATCATTACCAACTTTGCCTAATAAGGCGGTCTTGGCTCCGAACTTGGTCAGCGCCGCTAAAAAGTTGGCAGGCGCACCACCGGGATGGGCAGCCATGGTGGGATATCCGTCGGCATCCACCGATTGGGAAGTAAAATCAATGAGCAGTTCGCCCAGCGCTACAACGTCCATCATTTGACCTCCGGGTATTCATTGCAGAGCAGACGGTAGGGCGCTTCATCTTCCTCAATCTTAGGAAAGCGTCCCACAGGCGGATTGAAACGGTTGTCGGTGTTGTCATCGTTGCATTGGCTGACCTCACCCAGCAAGACCGCACCCGTGCCCTCTTCTACCGAGAAATCATGGTAGAGATATTGCTGAACATGAATACTTTCACCCGGAGTCAGCCGTACCTGTGTGCCGGCCGGCACGGTAAAGGTGCGACCGTCCATGTGAACGGTTACATCCGATTCATAATCGATCTCCTCATTGGGTAGGGAATTATAAACACGGATCAGGCAGTTGCCACCACCGCGGTTGATGATGTCTTCCGTCTTGTACCAATGGAAATGATTGGGTGCGTATTGACCCTCTTTGAGATACAGCAGTTTTTCCGCGTATACTTTGGGGTACTTGTCAGCCATCGCGCGGTTGCCGTTGCGGATGGTGA
>JAZNSU010000029.1:0-2488 GCA_045591385.1 Eubacteriales bacterium | reverse complement strand
TGGCATCGGTATCCTTGTAGACGCTCGTAATGGTCTTTTCTTGACCATCCACAACCTTGCTCATGGAAATTTCGTAATACTGTTTAATCTCCTGCTTATCGGCCGAGTCCTCCATCTGATGATGCAGATGATCCTTTTCGTCTTTAATGCCATTCCCGCTGAGGGTGTGTCCTTCCGTCTTCTCCACATGAATGGTAAAGGAGATTTCCTCGCTGTTCTCCAACTCATCTCCCGACACAACCAGGCCGCCCTGCTCCACCGTTACACCCTCCTCGGTCACATACTCGGTGTTGGCCAGCCATTCGGCATACCGATTCAATCGCTCGATGTAGTCCTTAGACAGCTGCTTCTTTTCCTTCGCCGAAAGCCCGTCATAAAACCGTTTCTCTTCGGCAATGCGCTCTCTGTAGCGGATGGCGTCATCACGGTTACTCAGTTCAGGAACTTCATTCTTGAACTTGTCTTCACGATCCTTTACCTTGTCGCTCTTATACACCGTAATATCCGTCCGGCCGTATACTTCTCCATTACGCACAACCACAACCGTAAAGCCCATACCGTCACTCTCGGTAACCGCGGTTATGATATACAGGCCGTCACGCACATTACTAAACGAATATTTGCCGTTCTTGCCGGTCACATATTTGGCTACCTCATGCCCAAAGACATTGCGCAATACCACTTCGCCGTTCTGCGTCTGTCCATGGGCGGTGACCTTACCCGAGAGCGTGGTCAGACTGTCATTTTCCTCATACAGCACTATGGTATCCAGTTGATATTCCCGCACCTCGGTCACCGATACATAGGCATAGCCCGTCAGCGTGTAACTGCGCTCGTAGCCATGCTTCTTATCCGGTCGCATCTCCTCGGTTTCGGCAACGATGCTATAGTCCCCCAACGGCAGGCCTTCAAATCGATACCTACCGTCCTTATCGCTGCGGCACTGTGCCACGGCAAGGCCGTCCTCGTTGTAGATGGTCACCTGCACCCAGTTGCGGCGCTGACACGCTCCGTCCCGATCTTCTACTTCAACATAGCCCCAAACGACAGCCGACTCATCGGCAATCGTCAAGGCAATATCGGTCACATCCGCATCAAACACCGTAATCTCCTGCGATACTTGTCTGCCATCAGCTGTAGCCGTAATAACATAGGTTCCGTTGGGAATCTGTGCCAGGGTAAAGGCGCCATTGACGTCGGCGGTGGTCGAAGTTACCATATTGCCGTTCTCGTCAGTAAGGCTGATAACCGCATTGGGGGCATTGACAGTACCGCTTACCGTATAGCCCTTCTTCAAGGTCAATGCCGTATCGCCCGCCACATACACATCAAAGGCGTTCATGCGCTTGACCGAAACGACGGTCGAGGAAGTGTTCCCCTGGGCATCGGTCGCCTTGATCGTATACTGGCCAACCTCCGCATAGGTAAAGGCATAGGCGCCCGTTTCATCGGTCTTAACCGTTTCTTTTACCGTGCCGTCATCATACAGAATCTCCACCGTGGCATTGGCGGCCGCTGTGCCGTCGCTGTAGATTACCGTACCGCTCACGCCTGCACCGTATTGTATCTCAGGATTTTCGGTTTCACGCAGCAGGAAATAGAGGTTGTGACTACCCATTTGCTTGTGCACATAGGAATTCTCATGAACCAAATATACAATGGAATAAGCACTGTACGAAGGGTAAAAAGAGGTTACACCGGCATGAAGATAAACGGTTTTAAGGTTGTTACACTCATAAAAAGCATACGTACCAATAGAAGTAACCGTTTCCGGGATGATAATGGATTCCAACTGCTCGCAACTCTGGAAGGCATTTGAGCCAATTTTAGTGACGCCATCCTCAATTGTTACTTGTTTCAATGAACTGAGAGCAAAGCAACCATAGGGAATGGTGGTAACGCTGCCAGGAATCACAATGGAATCGAAATTATTATAAAGAAATGCATGGTCTTTTATAACAGTCAAATTCTCAGGAAGCGTGATCTCAGTTATTCCGCACTGAGCAAAAGCATTCTCTCCAATGCTTGTCACCGTGTTTGGAATTTCGATCGAGGTCAATCCGAAACAGCAGGAAAAAGCAAAATCACCGATTATTCGCAAATTTGCCGGAAGCGTGACGGATGTGACACTTCGGTTGTGTTCAAACAAATCCATAATCCTTACAACGGTACTGTTCTTGACCTTATCGGGCATTACGACCTCAGTCTGGTTTCCGGAATAAGACAGAGCCGTCGCTTCATCACCAACCAAACAGTATTCAATGCTGTCAAGGGTATAGAATTCAACCGTTGGCTGATTGGTTCCGTCGTAAGAGTAATAAAAGAGTCCATTTTTCTCAGCAACGGTTTCCGCATAGGAGCCTTCAACTACGATCAGCAGTATTTTCTCGTCAAACGCTAAAGGGTTAAAAAAAGTTATGCTGTCGGGAAGAACAATATAGGTAAGAGCCGTGTTTGAAAATGCATAGGGGTTTAAGTATCTCAAATT
>JAZNSU010000028.1:0-19525 GCA_045591385.1 Eubacteriales bacterium | reverse complement strand
CTTAACATTGACGAGGATCATCTGGATTTCTATCGGGATATTGACGATATTGCCGACGCCTTTGCCCGATATGTGGAAAATACTCTGCCCGACGGTCTGCTCATCACCAATGCCGACGATCCGTATTGCCGTCGCGTAAAGGACGGCTATGCCGGCAAGAGCGTGACCTTCGGTATGACACGAGCCAATTACACGCCGGCCAATCTGGTATACCGAAACGGCTATCCCGCCTTCGATATTATGCGGGATCGGGAGTTTCTCTGTCATGTGGAACTGGTGGTTCCCGGCCAGCATAACGTATTGAATGCGTTGGCCGCCGCAGCCGCCGCCGACGTTGTGGGGATCAACCCCGAATCCATCAGCCGAGGGCTGCACACCTTCCACGGTGCGGGGCGCCGTTTCGAACTCAAAGGCCGAGGCAAGAACTTTACGGTGATCGACGACTATTCCCATCACCCGTCGGAAATTGAGGCCACTCTTAACGCCTGTCGTAAGATGGATTTCGACCGCATTGTGCTCATTTTTCAGCCCCACACCTACTCCCGCACCAAAGCATTGCTTTCCCAATTCCAAAAAGCCCTCGATAAAGCCGATCACGTCATTTTGTGTGATATTTATGCAGCAAGAGAAAAAGACAATTTGGGTATGAATTCTGCGTATATTGCGGGCATGTTGGCAGATGCTGAATATGCACCCTCTTTTGAGGCGGCGGCGCATGATGCCTTGATGCAGGTCAGAGAAAACACCCTCATTCTCACCATGGGTGCCGGCGATGTATATAAGATTGCCGATTTAGTATTAGAAGGAGAACAACGATGTCAGTCATAACCCTTACCAAAGAAAATTTCAATCAAGAAGTGACGCAAGCTACCGTTCCCGTATTGATCGATTTTTGGGCATCTTGGTGCGGCCCCTGCCGCATGGTTTCCCCCATCATCGACCAGATTGCACAAGAGGCGAACGGCAGGTATGCCGTGGGCAAGGTCAATGTCGACGAACAACCGGAACTGGCCGTAAAATTCGGCGTCATGAGCATCCCCACTTTGGTGGTCATGAAAAACGGCGAAATTGCCGCCAAGAAAATCGGTGTACAATCCAAACCCGACATCTTAAAAATGCTTGACTAATGAAAAACGAGCCTTTCGGCTCGTTTTTTATATATCCATATATTGTCGATATAAGGGCAAAGCACCTTGTTTATCTGGGCTGAGGGAGGCACGCAACTGGAATACACTGGGGAAGCAGTTCCCTTCAATCAGCACCGGTCCGTCCTTACCGATCGCCACAGCCCAGCCAACATAGGCGACCTGCGGAATTTCACAGGCGGCACAACACACCAAATCCATCGCACGATCGAAATCGGGCACGGAGAATCCAACAATTTCCGTTCCCGTCACGGGATGATGGGTGTGCAGATGATCGGCCTTGTCAATGGCAGGCGCCAAGACCCGTCCCGACACATCCACAAAAGTATACATACCGCCGGCTGAAAAGTTATCCACCGTGCCACCGTTGCCCATTTTAAGCATGGCTTGCAGGAAAATGCCCTTTCCCTCTTTGTATAGGGTAAACATGCGTAGCGTATTCACCGAATTGGGATAGAGCCGGTTCATCTGCTCATGCTGCTCCACATAGCCTTCCACCAAATTCTGTCCCTTTTCCTTCATTTGCTGATACAGGACTTCGGCATTTTCTTTACATACGTATTTCTCAATACCGGCACCCCCTTCTCCGTCAATCGGCTTAGCCATCATGACAGGATTACGGGAAGCAAAGGCAGAAAACTCCTCTTTTGTCATGCAACGCAGGTCACACCATTCTCGCCCAAGATACTTGTCAAATATCCGATTAAATACAATCTTATCATTGAACTGATCAAAATAGGATTTATCGTTGTACTTACGGATAATAGCATTGTTAATCCCTCTGGTCAGATAGGTGCGCCGCTGTTTGGCATCAAGCAGATAAAACTCGAACTCCTGATAATCATAATAGCCCGCCTGATAGGTCACCCCACAACGAACCATATCAAAGATGATAAACAAGCGAGGCTTGTGCGCCTTCTTGGCTACCGCTTTGGCTATGCGAAACATGTTTTTGTAATCCATATCGGCAAGGCGCGCCAATAAATATCTCAGTTTTGACATACTCGTTACTCCTTTTCTGCCTTTATTATAAGACATTTCCTGTAGGGATGCAACAAGAATCGTTGTATTTCCTCGCCATACGGTTCCTGTCATCATTGCCTCCACGATACACGTGCCAAATATTATACAAGGGAAAACATGACAGCTTTAGCCAAATCCATTCATCAAAACGACGAAATTATCACTAAGAAGATGGGACTACAATCCAAGTCTGATCAAACAAACCAAAAAAGGAGTTGCTGTCAGCAACTCCTCTTTTTAATTGGCGACGAATGTACCCGACTGCGTACCAACTGTAAGCTTGTAGTTTTCTCCGCTGACGACCATTGGATCGCTCAGGATCACCACGGCAAAATCTAATTCGGGCGCAAAGGTCAGAATTTCCTTGCCGCTCGCATCAGTCAAGCGTACTGCGGTGCCCGCCGCTTGTTGACCGACCTGCACGGCAATGACCCCCTGCCTATTTTGGCTGAAGGTCTGCGCCATCCCCATGGCGCCCGTTCCGATAAATGTGCCCCCGCTGATGGTGGCCGAGGTATCGTAGTCCAGCGTAGCGGTATCGCCGCGCGTCGGACCGCATACGACCGTATATCCGCCGGTAATCTCCAGATATCCATTCGCATCGATACCGTCACCCGAAGCTTGGATAGACAAATTGCCGCCGCTGATAATGATACTGCCATTGGATGCACCGCCCATCATACCGCCGCTGAATCGACCGTCACGCCCGCCGACCGTACCGCTGGCATCGGTACCGCCCGCGGCATTGAGCCCATCATCGGCGGCTTTCAGGGTAACCTCTCCGCCTGTCACACGAATGTGCAACGCTTCAAGCCCCTCATAACTCTCGGTAATGGATATCTCTCCGCCCGTCACCGTCAAGGTGTCCTCGGCATGGATGCCGTCATCGCCGCTGGCAATCGCGTATGATCCGTCGCTCACCGTTAGCGAGGTGTTGGCATGCAACCCGTCATCAGCGCTGTCAATCGTAAACATGCCACCGTCCAGATTCATAACCGTACCTGACTTGAGTCCTTTCATACTGGTACTGCTATCGCCGGTAGACTCTGTAACGGCCGTAGTCGGTCTGGGACCACCTCCGTGGTCACCGCCACCCAGACCGCCCATCATACCGCCGCCCATAAAGCCACCGTAAAAATCAGACGAGTCCTTCGTGCCGTTTTCATAGCCGCCTCCCGCCAGAACGGTAATCTGCCCGTCTTTCACCGTCAAGTCACTGCCGGCGCTGATGCCATCCCCCTGCGAATCTATGGACAAGGTTCCGCTTTCAATATATACAAATCCCAGCCCAGCATCGTCTGTGTTTTCCGCATGGATCCCGTCCTTGCCCGCCGCTACCGTAAGGGTAGCCTCGGCAATCCGCACGCTGTCATTGGCATCCAAACCGTGCGAGGCACTATGGATGGTATAATTGCCACTCGTAATCACCAGATCGTCTTTAGATACGATACCGTGCCCGATCGGCGAGGTAACCGTCAAAATCCCTGCACCGTTAAAGGTAATGTCCTGTTTGGAAAAGATAGCCGCGTCAATGTGGTTCTCGTCGATAGCCTCAAAAGTGCCGCCGTTGGATAATGTATTTTGCGTCCCGTCAGCCAAGGTGACAAACACCTTATCGGCCTGTTTGACATACAACGCCGCCCCTGTGGGGTTATTTACCGCAATACCGTTAAAAACGATCTGCAACTTGGCCGTATCGGGAGCATCCACCATAATCATTCCATCTAGGTTGCCTGACAGCAGATAGGTACCCTCTTGCTCGATCATCAACGGAGAGGCGGCCTGATTGAGATCTATGGCGATTGCCTGTTCGGCATCGTAATCCACCCGCCGATCCCGATCGGTAAACATCTCAGTATCTCGGTCTACCACCGTCGGCTCTCCATCGCCCACGCCCGTACCGCAACCGACCAACATCAGCAACAGCAACATGACTGCTAAAATTCGTTTCATACCCGCTCCTTATAACTCAGCCAAACCGGTTTCCTGCTTGGACACACTCACCTCCAGATTGCCGTTACGGCATCGAATGGTGTCGATCATTTCCTTTTCCTTGGCTTGATTCTTCATTGTGACCTGATAGGTCAATTTGAATAAACTACCCATATTCGTCGTTTTCACCTTGGTCAACTCGTATGCATCGGTATATTCCGCAAAAATATCGTCGAAAATTCCGGTATAATCGAGATCCTCCGGCACCGTCACCGATAGGATCTTATAGCGCGCGGCATTTCGTTTTGCGCCCAGATCCAAGCGGTTGAGCATTAGAAAAACAACACACATGATCAGCGAAAAGAGAGCTGCATAGCCCAGATACCCCATACCCGCAATCAGTCCCGTACCCATCGCCAGAAACAGGATACAGATCTCCTTTGCCGTACCCGGCACCGAGCGGAATCGCACCAGACTAAAAGCACCAGCCACCGCTACACCGGCACCGATATTGCCGTTGACCAGCATGATCACCACACAAACCACGGCCGGCAACAACGCCAAGGTAATCACAAAACTTTTCGTGTATCGGGTTCTATACATATAACTGAGCGCCATAACGATTCCTAACACCAATGAAACACCCAAACACAACAGAAAATCAGTAACTCCGATCACCGTCGCATACTCCGCATCAAACAAGCCCTCAAACATGAAATCGCTCCTCCTTTATTTTAGGAAAAATAAGTGTTCGGTATGCCGTACCGTACTTAGAAAAAGATGTTTTATATATTTTTTGCTTGGATAATATATGTGCCATCCACAGCGGCATCCCACCCAAACATTTAATCTCCATCAATACTTCATTGGCTGGCAAAATCGCCGTGCCGTAAACACCTGCATCGAAACTCAGATCCTCTTGTCTGACCAATACCGTATCGTCAAAGGTCATCCGAAAGTCCGACCGTTCCTTGGTTTTATACGCTTCCCTCTCATAGGAAAGAAACAAAGTCGGATGCAACGACGGGTAATGTTTAAGAAAGAAATCGATCTCCTTGGTGATCTGATTACAGAACGGACAGGGCGCCTGCCCGCTTACCCACGCCAACGCCTCCCGTTGCGGCAGAGCCACCCGCCGCTTAAAGACGATCCCTTTGCACTTTTTCTTGAGTTCCACAAACACCTGATCCTCACCGTAACTGCGGATCCGAATTTTCTCTTTATAGATTGGCTTCTCGATCGAACGGCGGATCAAGAGATAGTCATCGGTATCCAAATACAGGTTGCGAATGGTTGTGCGTCCATAGCGGTCGATATCCATATACGGCGCCATTTGGCGCAAAATCTCTCTCTTTTGTGCCTGCGTTATGCGGTATTTCATCTCAATACGCTGGAAAACCGTCTGTGCCACCCATCTCACCTCCGTTTGCCTCATTATACCGCCGTTATTTGATAGCCGCTTGCTGAAAACTTGAAGATTATGTGATGAAAAGGAGTTTTTATTGGGTCTTGCATTTCCTTGCCAAGCGGTATATAATAGATGAGTTTGAAAGATTAAAAGAGGTGGAAGCATGAAAAGAGAAGATTTAAGAAATATCGCCATCATCGCTCACGTTGACCACGGAAAAACCACGCTGGTCGATGAAATGCTCAAGCAAAGCGGCATCTACCGCGAGAACCAAGCCATTACCGAACGGGTTATGGACTCGGGAGATATTGAGCGGGAGCGCGGCATTACCATCCTTGCTAAAAATACGTCCATTCAGTATAAAGGAACCAAGATCAACATTGTAGACACCCCCGGGCATGCCGATTTCGGCGGCGAGGTCGAACGCGTACTGAAGATGGTCGACGGCGTACTGCTGTTAGTGGACGCCGCTGAGGGGCCTATGCCCCAGACCCGTTTTGTACTCCAGCACGCCTTGGCGCTCAACCATAAGGTCATTGTGGTTATCAATAAGATCGACAAACCCGATGCCCGTTTGGACGAAGTGGTCAACGAAGTACTGGAACTGCTGCTCGATCTCGATGCTACCGATGAACAGCTCGACAGCCCCATCGTCTACTGCTCGGCCCGTGAGGGTATCGCATCGGTATTTCAGGATCGCCATGGCGATGACCTGACTCCCCTGTTCGAAACCATCATGGAGTATATTCCCGCTCCCGATGTCGATCCCGAAGGGCCGACCCAGTTGCTGGTTTCCTCCATCGACTATAATGAGTATGTCGGCCGTATCGGTGTCGGCCGTGTCGAGCGTGGCACCATTCGTAAAAACCAAGAGGTCGCCATCTGCGATTACCATGACAAAGCGGTGTCCCGCAGAAGCAAGATCACCGCACTGTACGTTTTTGAGGACTTGAACAAAGTTCCGGTCGAGGAAGCCAGCGCCGGCGATATCGTGTGCCTGAGCGGCATTGAGGATATCAACATCGGCAACACCGTTTGTACCCCCTCCAATATTGAGCCGATCGACTTTGTTAAGATCTCCGAGCCAACAGTGGAGATGACCTTCTCAGTCAACAACTCCCCCTTTACCGGCAAGGAAGGAAAATTCCTCACCTCCCGCCACATCCGTGAGCGCCTCTATCGGGAACTGCTGCGTGATGTTGCCCTGCGTGTCAAGGATGGTGAAACCTCTGAGTCCTTCGTCGTGATGGGGCGAGGCGAGTTGCACCTGTCCATTCTGATTGAAAATATGCGCCGTGAGGGTTATGAATTCCAGGTCAGCACCCCCCGTGTCCTGTTTAAGGAGATCGAGGGCAAAAAATGCGAGCCGTTCGAGCATATTATCCTCGATGTGCCCGACCAGTATGTGGGTGCCGTCATCGAGAAACTGGGCAAACGTAAAGGTGAAATGACGGCCATGGCACCTAACAACGGACGTACCCGCGTGGAGTTCAACATCCCCTCTCGTGGCTTGTTTGGGTATCGCAGCGAGTTTATGACCGACACCCACGGCGAAGGCATCATGAACACCATTTTTGATAAGTATGCCCCCTTTACGGGCGAGATCAACCGCCGTGCCAACGGCTCGCTCATCGCCTTTGAAACAGGCGAGGCCGTTACCTACGGTCTGTTCAATGCCCAAGAACGCGGCACCCTGTATATCACCCCCGGCACCCCCGTCTATGCCGGTATGGTGGTCGGCTTCTCGGCCAAGGCCGAGGATATTACCGTTAATGTTTGCAAGAAGAAGCATGTTACCAATATGCGCGCTTCGGGTTCGGATGAGGCGTTGCGTCTGGTCTCTCCTAAAATCATGAGTCTGGAAGAATCGCTCGAATCCCTCAATGAAGACGAGATGCTGGAAGTAACACCGAAGTCCTTGCGTATCCGCAAACAGGTGCTCGACCACGCCCAGCGCATGAGAAATATTATGAAATCCCGCTAATAAAAAATCCGCTAAGCATAATGCTTAGCGGATTTTGTTATTTGGTAAAGAGGGCTTTGATGCGCTCGATCAGGTCGGGCGCCATGTCGATCAGTTTATCGACCGAGGTGGGATTGTTGGAGATCTGGAGCATACGGATATCGTCGCCCTTGATCACAATAAAACCAACCGGACTGATGGTGATTCCGGCACCGCTGCCGCCGGCAAACGGCTCCTTGGGCTTTTCCTGTTTAGTATTGAGATCGCTGCCGCCCGATACAAAACCAAAGGACACTTTGGAGATCGGGATGATGGTAGCGCCGTCGGGCGTTGACATCGGATCCCCGACAATGGTATTGACATCTACCATTTCTTTAATTTTCTGCATAGTCGAATCCATGATTCCCTGAATCGGATGTTCACTCATTCTATTCACTGTCCTTTCGTTATTTCTTTATGTAGGATATCCCTTTATTTATAATATATACTATTTTTCTTCGGATTGCAAGGGTAATTCTTGCTGTTGCAAGGTTTCACCAGCCGCTTCTTCCATCGGAGCCAGTTCCGGCAAATCGGAAAGGGAGGTAATGTTAAATACCCGCAAGAAGTTTACCGTCGTACCATATAACAACGGACGCCCCGGCGCATCCATGCGTCCCTTTTCCTCGATCAGTTCCTTTTCCACCAAAGAATGGATAACCGCCGAGCAGTCGACACCACGCACTTGCTCAACATACGCACGGGTGACCGGCTGGTTATAGGCCACTACCGACAGTACTTCCATAGCCGCCGGCGACAGGGACGGATTGCGGCGATTGTCCAGTAAGGTCTTGACATACTGGGCATTGACACCCGCCGTCATCATCTGGAATTTATCGTCATATCTTACAATTTCCAAGCCTCGACCCTGCGCGGCATATTCCTGCGCCAGTTCCAACAGCACCATACGTACCGTCTTGGACTCTTCACCCACGATCTCCGCCAACTGGTTGACACTGATGGGGTTACCTGAGGCAAAAAGCAAACTTTCCAAAATGGAAGAAAGATTATTGTTCATCTTCTTTTCTGTCCTTTCGCAATGTAATGCGGGCGGCGTCGCCCTCACCGTCTACCCGTATACGCATCTTGCTGATCATTTCCAGCACTGCCAAGAAGGTCGCCACCACATCCGAGCGGCTGCCCGAGCCCTTAAAGGCATCGCTCAGCGTCATCTCCTCGCCCTTGATCAAACGGCGCAGGATGGACACCACACGGGTGGAAATGGACGTATACACGGTGTTGACTATGCCCTTAAAATTGGAAATGGGCGGCGGCATACGGCGTTTGACCGTCTGCACGGCATTGGCATAGGCTTCGGCCAACTCTTCCGCGGTATGACTGCCCTCGTACGGCCCGTCGGGCGTGGATTTATACACCATCGGCTCCCGCACGGCACGAACCCCACCGCTCTTAAACAGTTCGCTCATCTTGCCTGCCGCTTCTTTATAGCGCTTGTACTCCAACAGCATACGGACCAGCTTGTCCCTCGGATCTTCTTCCTCTTCTTCATGACGAGGTAGAAGCGTTTGCGACTTGATATACATCAGATAGGCGGCCATCACCAAAAATTCGCTGGCCTGTTCCATATCCAACTGCTCAATCCCGTCAATACTCTCCAAATACTGATCCAGCACCACCGCAATGGGAATATCGTAAATATTGATTTTGTTTTTGGATATCAGTTTAAGCAGAAGATCGAGCGGACCCTCGAACACTTCCAGCTTAAAGGATAGTTTATCCATGGATATCCCCTTTCTTACAGTAATGAGGCAATGCCCCGATATAACAGATCGCCCAAGGCAACAAAGGAATATTCTATGCCCATCATCAACCCATTGGCCAAAAACTGGATGACCGGATTGAGAATGTTGAGCAGCATCAACACCACCAAAACAATAAAGAACACCCGCTCATAACGAAGCATCTTATAATAGATCCTATTAGGTAACAATAACGCCAAAATACGCGATCCGTCCAGCGGCGTAATGGGCAGCAGGTTAAAGACACATAATACGCAATTTAACTGCACCGCAATCACCAGTAACTGGTGAAAATACCCGCCATAGGGCAGGATGGGATACAACACTCCCAGCAAAAAGCCCCAGATACAGGCCATGATCAGATTGCTCGTCGGTCCCGCCAGCGCTACTAATGCACTGCCGCGCTTGGGGTTCTTGAAATTGAGTACCGCCACCGGCACCGGCTTACCCCAACCAAACCCGAAAAACAGCATACACAAACTGCCGATCGGATCCAGATGCCGCATGGGATTGAGCGATACACGGCCGGCGATGGCCGCCGTCGGGTCGCCCAGTTTCTGCGCCGTCTTGGCATGGGCAAATTCATGCACCGTGATCGAGATGATCAGCAGCGGCGCATAGTAGATAAGTTTGTATAAAATATTTGTCAGATATCCTAATATCCATTCCATCATGTTTCACCATTATAAATTATATCCTATCTTTCCCAGAATTGCAACCGCTGATCAAGGATATATTTTTATATTTTTTAACATTTTTGTATACAATTATACGCATTATCTGTTATAATAGAAGTAATGTCTATATGGGAGTGACGAAAATGATCGAAGTTTCTCATTTAACCAAACGCTACGGCAAACATCTAGCCGTCAACGATCTGTCCTTTACCGTCGAGTCGGGACAGATTTTAGGGCTTCTCGGCCCCAACGGCGCCGGCAAGTCCACCACTATGAATATTCTGACCGGTTATCTGTCCTCAACTGAGGGACAGGTCTTGATCGGTGGGGTCGATATTTTGTCCGATCCGATCGCCGCCAAGAAAAAAATCGGCTATCTGCCTGAACTTCCCCCCTTGTATATGGAAATGACGGTGCAGGAATATCTGTCCTTTGTCTGTGACCTCAAGGGTGTGAAAACCTATAAAGCCAACCAAATTGCTGAGGTGTGCGAACACGTGCGCATCACCCATGTGCGCGACCGCTTGATCAAAAACCTCTCCAAAGGCTACCGCCAACGCGTCGGCTTGGCGCAAGCGCTGATCAACAATCCCGAACTGATCGTGCTCGACGAACCAACCGTCGGCCTCGACCCTAAGGAGATTATCGAAATCTGTAGCCTCATCCGCATGATCGGCAAAACCCATACCGTCATTTTTTCTTCGCATATTCTCTCTGAGGTGCAGAGCGTCTGCGACCGCATCGTGGTCATCAACAAAGGAAATCTGATCGCCAACGATACCCCCGAAAACCTTTATAAATCCCTCTCCCAATCCCATCACCTGTTTGTACGCGTCATGGGATCGGCAGAAGAGATTATGCCGGCTTTACAACAAATCAAAGGCATCGTATCGGTAGTCCAACTGGATCAGAAAGAGCCCGATACCTGTGATCTGAATTTAGAAACCGACGGCGTGACCGACGTACGCGCCAACATCTTCCGCGCATTGGCGAAAATAGACAAGCCGTTGTTGGCCTTGCGTAGCAGCGAAATGTCCTTGGAAGACATCTTCCTGGAACTGACACGGGAAAGTGAGGTGTAAGCCGTGTTTGCCATTTATAAACGAGAACTTAAGTCCTATTTCCTAACGGCAATGGGCTATGTATTCCTCACTATTTTCATGTTCATACTGGGTATTTTGTTCTATTTTAATAATGTGACCCAAAACTCGGCCGACCTGCAAAGCTATTATCAGGCCGTTGATCCCCTGTATCTGATTATATTTACCGTAATTTTAACCATGCGCCTAATGACCGACGATAAAAGAAACCGCACTGAGGTATTGCTGTTAACCGCCCCCGTTTCGGCAGGCAGCATTGTCATGGGCAAATTTTTGGCCGCCTTCTCGGTCTATGGAATTGCCGTGCTATCAACTATCATTTACGCGATCTATACCTTAATCTTTTCTTCGATCAGTCTGTCGGTTGTGGTCGGCGGCATGATCGGTTTGCTCCTGTACGGTGCTCTGTTCATTGCTATCGGCACCTTCATTTCTTCGCTTACCGACAGTCAGGTCGTGGCCGCGATTGCCACCTTCTGCTCGCTGTTCTTCCTGTATATTGCCGAAAGTTTTATTTCTTATATCCCCAACTCCACCGTGACCAACATCCTCTACTGGTTGGCACTTGACAGTAAGTATAATCAGATCTCGCAAGGTCTGCTCAGCATCGGACACCTGGTATACTTCCTGAGTTTGACCGCATTATTCCTCTTCCTCACCATTCGCGTGGTTGAGAAAAAGAGATGGGCGTAAAGGAGGGTTTATCGATGAAATTTCCGCAACTGAAAACCTCATCCAAGTATAAACTCACCTCTTGGGTCTATATCGCTATTGTAGTCGTTATCCTGATTGTGATTAACATTGCGGCCAACCTCTTTCCCGCCCAGATCGACTTTACGGCGAAAAAGACCTTCTCGCTCACAGGAGAATGCAAGGCCATGCTCGACACGGTAAAAGTACCTGTTGAGATCGTCGTCTGCCGCGACCGCATCAATTTCTCCCAGAATATCTATGTGTCCAATATTGCCAAAACGGTAGAAAATATGGCCGAGTATTCCGAGTATATTGATGCCTCTTTTCTGAGCGTGGATAAAAATCCTGCCCTCAAGGAGCAGTATCCGACTGACTCTCTCTCTACTTCAAACATTATCGTCAGACTCAAAGACGATCCCAATCATTACCGCATTGTCAATATCGAAAATATGTTTGAAACCGACAGTACAGGTAAGGCCATTACCGAGTCCAAGGTAGAATATACGCTGGCTAATGCCATCGACTATGTCATCCGTACCGACTTCCCTGTACTGTACTACACCACCAACCACATGGAAGATACCCCCGGCGATTTCATTAACCTGCTGACGGGAAATAACTATACGGTTAAACCCATCAATCTGATCGCCAACGACCTGCCCGAGGATGCCGACTACCTGTTCCTGTTTAATCCCAAGACCGACTTTTCGGGACTGGAGATCAACAAGATCGAGGCTTTTCTGAGCAACGGCGAACAGTACGGCAAAAACCTATTCGCCTTCATGTCCCCCGAGCAGACCGAACTGCCCAATCTCGAAAAATTCTTCGGTGAATGGGGCTTGGCGCTGGGTGACGGATATTTGTATAACACGAACTACTCCACCGACAGCCAGTACAATTCCATGATGCTGGCCTATGGCGATCTCGACGCCGCCGGTACTCTCTATAATTCTCTGAGCATCTTAACCGAGCAGGTGCGTCCGGTGCAGACACTGTTTGCCTCGCGCGACTATTCCAGCACCACCTCTCTGCTCAATGCTATGCCTTATGCCCAGCAGGTCACGCAGGTGTCCGAACAGAAGAATCCGCAGAGCGACCCGTCTTATTCGGGATCGGTCATGGCCATGGGCACGCGGTATGTCAAGAGCACCAATGTCCAGTCCCATGTCGTCGTCAGCGGCTCGTATAAACTGATTGATGATGCGTATCTGGATTCGGCGCTGGGCAATGCCGCCTATATGGCGCAGATCATAAACTATTTGGATGCCGACAGTTCTAAACTCTTCATCTTTCCCAAGAATATGGAGGTTTCCCTGCTCGACTTCCCCGATAACTCAGCCAAAGTTGCCGCACTCGTCGTTTTCGCTATTGCCATTCCCTTAGTGCTGGCTGCTCTGGGCACCTATGTCTTTATTCGTCGGAGGAATAAATAATGCAGACCAACCGCATCCTCATCGCCGGCATTGTGCTGATTCTGGTTGTGGTAGCCACCATCATTGGCGTCGGGCTCATGCCACGCGACAAGGATAACAACATCGTATCCCCCGCCTGGGTGGTAGCCGTTGAAGAACAAAGAGTGGCCAAAATTGAGGTCACCAATACTCACGGCAGTTACACCGCCACCTTTGATAACGGCGTGAATGTAGAGGGATTGGAAGGCTACCCGCTTAGTGACAGCGTAAATGCTAATATGCGCGCCGCCGCGGGCTCGGTCCATGCCTATGATACGGTAGAGCGCTCGGTGAACGAACCGTCCAAGTACGGCTTTGCCAGCCCCACCGCCACCGCAACAGTAACCGATATCGAGGGCAAAACCACCCACATTACCGTCGGCAGCGAAATGCCAAACGGCACCGCCTACTACGTCATGAACGATAGCAGCCATCATGTCTATGCCGTAGAGTCCGACTATCTGCTCTATGTGTTGGCCGACAAGGAAAGTTTTTTGAGTAAACAGATCACCTCCATTCCCGCCGACACCGCCTATATGGTCGACTATGTCAAGATCACCAGACAGGGACAGCCCTACCTGCATATCGTGTCCATGGAAGAAGATGAGCCCGTTCATTACAACTCCAACCACCTGTATAAAATGATCCACCCCCATCAGGGACTGGGTCGGGATGTCAATATTGTATCCTATCTGGAAACGGTCGGCAACCTCACCGCCACAACCATTAAGCATCTGGGTATTGATGCACAGTCCTTGGCGGAATACGGTTTGACTGAGCCGCCCATCGTCGTGGAATATAGTTACAACGGACAGGTCACCCGCCTCTATTGCAGTGAGCCGACCAACGGATTTTGTAATATCTATGCCGAAAACGGCAACATCATCTATTCTGTTTTGGCACAAAAACTCAAACTGATGAGTTTTGATGCTCTCGACTTTGTGACCCCCTACCAGTTTGAACGGGACATCAACGAAGTCGAACGTATTTTGATTCAGACCAAAACCGAAAGTTTCACCTACCATGTCAAGGTTGAAAACGGAAACACCACCGCCTCGCTGGACAATACGCCCCTCGATAGCGATGATTTTGAACGATTCTATGACCTGCTCACTACTTCCGAACTGATCGGTGTGGCTGATAAACCATCGGGAAGCCCGACCCTTACCATGATCTTCCGCTATCATGCCTCCACCGGCATGAAAAACGATACCGTAACCTTTACCTATATCGACGACCGCACCTACTTTATAGAGATCAACGGTCAGGGTAACTTCTATGTATCTTCCCTGTATGTCGATAAGGTGCTGGAATGTATCCCCAAACTCAACAGCGGACAGGACTTCAATATCAAATATTAAAAAATAAGTACTCCCTTTGGAGTACTTATTTTGCTATATAGATATGTCTTGTCCCCTGATCCATGCCCTGCCGTAGAATCGTGCCGAATCCCGCCGTTTTCAGTAGCAAACGGATCTGCTCATCCCGATACATCCGCTCGTAAATGATGTCGGTTTGACGCTCGTACCGCTCCCCCTTTTGAGTAAAGACATCTACGGTGAATTGACAAATTTCCCGTTTCTCATCATAATCGTTCTCCCAAGCGGCAAGCGCACCCGATTCACGGAAAATATAACTGTTATCCCCGTAAACTTCCCGAAACTTTTTCTCGGTATTGATATCAAAAACCAGCACCCCGCCCCGCCTCAACAGCCGTCGGGCGGCGCAAAAGGTATCCAGTAATTGATCCTCTCTTGTGATATGGTTAACCACATCCAGCGATGCGGTAATGGCATCAAAATCGCCATTCCCATCTACCTGAGGCAGAGTAGCCACTCGCCACTCGATCGGCAGGTCTACACTCTTTTCCTTGGCGCAAGCAATCATGTCGTCATCGGGATCGACTCCGCACACCTGCGCACCCGCACGGGCAAAGGCCAAAGCCAGCCGACCCGTACCACAGCCAAGGTCTAAGATCCTGCCGTCAGCCACACCGAACTTTTGCAGGATGCGCCGATACCGACGCACGATCTTCTCGTGATAGTCCTGCTCAAAAAAACCGTCATACACACGGGATAGCGCCTGATAACTCATGCTTTACCTTCCATTCGCTCCAACACCATAGTATACCCGTCACTGCCGTACTGCAAACAACGGTTAACTCGGGTAATGGTGGCCGTGCTCGAATCGGTGCGGCGCACGATCTCGGTATAGGGCGTGCCGCTTCGCAGCAGTTTGGCAATCTCCAAACGCTGGGACAGGGACTTGATCTCATTGACCGTACACAGATCGTCAAAAAAAGCCTCGATCTCCTCTATCGTTTTCAAGGATGCCAAGGCGCGAAAGAGTTGCTCCGTCTCTTTGTTTCTTAATTTCTCATTCATCGTATCACCCTATATCATGGTATCACGGTAAAACAAAAAAGTCAATCCTCAAAAATCCTCTTGCCTATCCTCAAAAAAGTATTATAATGGAAGTGAGGTGATATCGTGAACCGATGCGTGATTATCTGCGGCTATATCCAAGGCAACATTCGCCAAGCCGTATCCATACAATCCAATGACTATGTCATCTGCGCCGATGCCGGCCTCGATCTGGCGTTAAAAGAGGGCATCCGTCCCCATCTGTATATCGGCGACGGTGATTCGGGGCAATGCGTCTTTGACGGCCCCGCCATCCGTCTGCCCGTGCGCAAGGACGATACCGACTTGATGGCCTGCATGAAATATGCCATCGAGCAGGGCTACCGTGACCTTGTTATTGTCGGCGGTCTGGGCGGTCGGTTCGACCATTCGATTGCTTCCGTTCAAGCCCTCGCCTACGCCCTCGACCACGGCGCGTTTGCCCGCATCCTCGACCAAGATACCGAGATCCTCTTGTGCCGCAACTGTGTTACTCTCCCCCGCCGTGACGGCTTTACCCTCTCGGTCTTCGCCTTTGGCGGCGACTGCACGGGCGTTTCGTTGATCGGCACCGCCTATCCGCTTGAAAACGCCACCCTCACCCCTGCTTTTCCATTGGGAGTAAGTAACGAGATCACTGCAAACGAAGCCATAATACGCACCAAAACGGGTATCTTGTTGGTTGTTCAGTCCCGTAATAGATAAATAAGCAGACCGAATGGTCTGCTTATTTTTTACCCGAAACGCAACCGCACACGCCGATCACACATTTGGCGCCCGCCTTTCTCAACGTGCGGGCACATTCTCGAAGCGTGGCGCCCGTAGTATATACATCGTCAATCAGTACGATGGTTTTTCCTATTACCGCATCTGCCTCGATCACCCGATAGCAGCCCTTGACATTGGCGGCCCTTGCCTTGGCGCTGATTTGCAAGGACTGTTTGGGGTTATCTTTCCACTTCTCAAGCACCGACAAATAGGGCAATCCCTTGATCATCGCATACTGACGGGCGATCAACTCACTTTGATTAAATCCTCGACTCCGAAACCGCTTGGCACTTAAGGGCACGGGCGTCACATAGTCAGCATCCCGCAATCCCGACACCTGTTCCAACTCCGCCATCGCCCGCGCAAAATGCACCGCCGCACTTTTATGCCGACGGAATTTCAGCACTTTTGCCGCCCTCTTTGCCGACCCGAAATAGTAAAACGGTGCTCGCACGCAATACACGTCTTGCCGTTTACTGTTGGGGATCAACTTATATTTGTAACAATAGGGCAAATTTTCTTTACATTCCTTGCAGTATACCCCTTCCTTTTCCACCAGATCCCCGCAGAACGGGCATCTCGGAGGATAGATAAAGGTCAGTAACCACCGCCGAAGTTTCCCTATCAATAGAAATGGTCCTCCAATAAATATCGTAGTCCCGAGAATCGTTTGGTCTGCGTTTGATTCTCAATCATATCCTCAATCTTAGTCGGGTCCCCCACGATCACCAACCGATCCTTGGCACGCGTCATGGCCGTATACAGCAGATTGCAATACAACAAATTGCGGGGCGAATCCACCACCGACAAAATCACACATTTGAATTCACTACCCTGACTTTTATGCACCGTCATAGCATAGGCAAAATCCAACTGATCCAGACAGGTAAAGGGGTAGTTAGCCGTCTTATCGTCAAACTGAATTTCCATGCACTCGGCATAGTTGTCGATGGCACGAATGATCCCGATATCCCCGTTAAAAATACCCACGCCCAGTTCGCCGCTTGGCGCACGATAGGTAATATCGTAGTTGTTCCGTATCTGCATCACCTTATCCCCAACGCGGAACCCATGCCGTCCCCATGGTTTCTCCGCCTTTTCGGGCGAGGGCGGATTGATGGCGGCACGCAGATGCTCGTTAAGATTGACCGTACCGCACACACCAAGTTTAGACAGGGAAATCACCTGAATATCCGAAAGAGGATCATATCCGTAGGTATTAACCAGCCGCCGCACCGCCAGATCGACAATCATGTGCGCCGCCGTCACCGCCCGTGTTTCCTTGATGAGAAAAGCATCCCGATCCTCACCGACAAACCGCAACGGCTCTCCTCGCAGGATCCCGTGCGCATTGGATATAATTTGAGAATCGGCCGCCTGTCGAAACACGTGTGAAAGGGCAACCGTGTCTATCAATCCCGAGGCAATGATGTCCCCCAGTATATTCCCCGGCCCTACCGGCGGCAACTGATCGGCATCCCCAACCAATACCAGCCGACATCCATCGGGCATCGCCCGCAATAACGCCTGCATCAGATCGGCATCAATCATCGACGCCTCATCACAAATAATGGCATCATAACGAAGCGGCTCGTCCTCATTTTTAGCAAAATGCGGCAAAGAGTCACCACTGTATTGCATCTCCAGCATGCGGTGAATGGTCTTCGCCTCATCCCCTGTCAACTCGGAAATGCGTTTCGCCGCCCGTCCTGTCGGCGCCGCTAAGGCATAGTTCACCCCCAACAACTGATACAGAGCAATAATACCCGATAACGCCGTCGTCTTTCCCGTACCGGGTCCACCGGTCAATACCATAACGCCGCTTCGCGCCGCCATGTCGATGGCACTCAACTGCTGCTCATTAAAATGCAGGTTTAACTTTTTCTCCACCTGCGTGAGATGTTCCGGCCGATATTCGGTAAACCGCCGCACATGATTCTTTAAGCGAGCCATGCGCCATGCGCAGTACTGCTCCGCTTTATAATAACGCTCTAAATACACCGCATCCTTGTTGCCGATCGGACGGTTGTATAACATATCATCCGCAATCAGTTCATCCAGCCGTCGCTCGATCACCGATTCGGGCATTTCGATCAACCGCGCCGTCATCTGCACCAACGCCTCGCGGGGTATAAATGTGTGCCCCGCGCTGTAAGCATTGCGATTCAAAACGTATTTCATCGCTGAGGAAATGCGAAGCGGACTGCTCTTGTCAAATTCCATGCGCGAGGCAATCTCATCGGCATCGGCAAAACTCACCCCGTCGATCATCTCACACAAAATATAGGGATTGCATCGGATCACATCTTCCGACGCACATCCCCAGCATTTCCACACCGCAAAGGCCACCGAAATGCTCACCCCGTACCGTTGCAGAAACAGGATCACCCGACGGATCCCGAACTGCTCACGAAACGCCTGCGAAATTTTTTTGGCTTTAGCCTCGGTAATGCCGCGTACCCGCGCCAACTGTTCGGGCGCATTCTCAATCACTTCAAGGGTGCGCTCGCCAAACAACTCAATGAATTTATCGGCCGTCTTCTCGCCCACACCCTTGATCGCGCCTGCCGCCAGATAGGCGCGGATCGCATCCACGGTGGTCGGCAGTTCCTTTTCATAATTTTCCACCTGAAACTGCTGCCCGTAATTGGGATGCTCCACCCATCGGCCGACAGCCGCAATGCGCTCCCCCGCCGTTATGTAAGGCATCGTCCCTACGACGGTGATCACATCCTCGGCTGTCCGCACCTCAATGATGGCGTATCCGTTTTCCTCATTTTTGAATATGACAGAGGACACCGTCCCTTGTATCTGTTCCTGTTGCGCCATGCTACCGTTCCTTTTCGATCTGCAGATCGGGCACACAAATTAAAAGTGCATCCACCTGCTCTTGCGTCAATCCTTTATCCAGTACCACTACCTGCGCTCGACCATTCCCACTCCGACATTGCTCGGCAATCCGCCCCACAACAAAGGGCAACATCGCATCGTTCTCAACAGGCTCCAGTTCCAGAGTCACCCGCGAAACCGCCTGTGCCGATCCCCCGATGATCCAGTCCCGAATCTCCATGATTAAGTAGGCAATCCCAAGTGCAGCAAAAAAAGACAGTATGATAATTCCAATCTGATCCATATGTTTTCACCCCTTTTATCCTATGCGGAAA
>JAZNSU010000027.1:0-9560 GCA_045591385.1 Eubacteriales bacterium | reverse complement strand
CGGAGTATCACGCAACTCTATTCGCCTGACGGCGAGTTATATTGCTTCGCAGTGATATTATGCTACGCATAGTGATATTGTCCTGCGGACAGTTTATGGCGAATAGAATATCACGAAACCGATAGGTTTCATATCACTTTCTTTTGGAAATATCTCGCCACAGGCGAGGTTTTTTCAAAAGAAAATATCACGCTGACTTTAGTCAGCATATCACTTATCAGACAAAAAGAAAGAGAAGACTCGTTATGATACGAATCTTCTCTTTTCTGTTGTTAGTGGGTTTGGGCTACTGCCCAAGTGCATTTGTACTTACAAATGCGATGCTGGTTCTTAGCTGAATTTAAAAGAATTCTATTTTCTCCGATAAGAACAACACTCTTTTGCCTCTCTTTTTTTAGGTAAGAGGTATTATATAAAGGAAAGCGGAGCGGAATTTGCGACGACGTGTATTTGGTTATAGTTTTTCATACTCTTCTACCTTTACATGGCCATAAAAGGATACTATAATAAAAGAAAAAGCGGTTTGGAGGGTTCGTTATGAAAGCCAATACATCCCGTCGGTGCGTGCATCTGGATTTCCATATGTCGCCCGAAATTTCCGGTATCGGCAAGCACTTTTCCAAGGAAAATTTCCAAAAAGCGCTCAAGACGGCAAAACTAGAAAGCATTACTGTTTTTGCCAAATGTCATAACGGCTACTGCTATTATCCCACCAAGGTGGGCATCATGAACCCCAATTTAGATTTTGATCTGACGGGCGCATGGATCGAGGCGGCGCATGAGATCGGTGTCAAGGCGCCGGTGTATATTACGGCAGGCTGGTGCGCATTGGATGCTGAACAGCATCCCGATTGGCGAGCGGTGAGAAAGGACGGCAGTTATCGAAATACGAATTTTGATTTGACGGCTTCTGCCGATTGTGCCAAGCCGGACTGCAGTTGGTTGGATATGTGTCTCAACGACGGTCCCTATTGTGAGCATATTTATGCCTTGACGGAGGAAGTCTGCCAACGGTATAAGGATCTGGATGGGCTGTTTTATGATATCTGTGTACGCAACGATCCTTGCTACTGCGAACATTGCAAGGCGGGCATGAGAGCCATGGGGTTAGACCCTGCCAATGAAGCCGATGCGTTGGCGTATTATGTGATTAAGCATAAGGCCTTTATGCGCAAGTGCGGCGAAATTATGGATAAGTATCATCCCAATGCTTCCATTTTCTTCAATGCGGGTGGTGCCGAGATTTTCAAGCCCCAGTACCACGAGTTCCAGAGCCATTTTGAGATGGAAGATTTGCCCACGGCGTGGGGCGGGTACGACAAGATGCCGCTTCGTGCCAGGTATTTCTCCAAAAAGGGCAAATTCTATTTGGGCATGACGGGCAAGTTCCATTTGGTGTGGGGCGAATTTGGCACCTACAAGACCAGGGAAGCCCTCAAATACGAAGCTTGCGCCATGGCGATGCAGGGAGCCGGTTGTTCGGTGGGGGATCAATGCCATCCCGATGCCTCGATGGAGATGCAGACCTATGAGAATATGGGCTATGCCTTTGATTACTACGAGAAGATCGAGCCCTATTGCTTTGATGGGGAGTCGGTGGCGAAGTTAGGACTGTATATCAGCCCGACCAATCCCTCAAATCTGGGTGTAGCTAATACGCTTGCCGAGTACCAGATCGACTACGACGTAATTCATGAGGATAACTTCAGCGATTTTGATACTGTCATTCTGCCCGATGCGGTGGTACTGTCCGATACCGCCATTGCTAAGTTACAGGATTATGTAGCAAAGGGCGGCAAGGTAGTCGCTTTTGGAAATAGCATCGTAAAAGACGGTGAGTTCATATTGGACGTGGGCGCCGAGTATGTGTCGCCTGCCACTCACGATATGGACTATCTGATAATGGAAGAGGGGGTGGAAACGGTTGCCGATCTACCCCGTGCGCCGATGCTTTGCCAGTTGCCCGCCGCCATATTGAAAGAGGGGGACGGCGAGGTGCTGGCCCGCAAGCGCGAGCCCTATTTCTCCCGTACCTATGCCCATTACAGCGGGCATAAAAACACCCCGTATGACAATGACGATAAGGGTACGCCTGCCATTGTTCGGAAGGGGAATGTGGTTTACTGTGCCTGCCCGTTGCCGACCATTTATAAGGTTCACGGCAGTTTGTATCATAAGAGATACATGTTGCAGGTGTTGCGCACCGTCTATCACGGCGATCGGGTGCGTGTGAATCTGGGTTCGCAGGGCACGATGTCGCTCAACCATCAGCCGCAACACAATCGCTACTGCTTGAATCTGCTGTATGCGGCGCCTGTGCTGCGCGGAAAGGCAACGGTCATTGAGGACATCACCCCGATTTACATTATCCCCATTGCGTTTGATTTTGATCAGCCCATCAAGCGGGTCTATGCGCCGCTGACGGGTGAAGAATTACCGATCGAGGGGAACCGTGTGGTGCTTCCTAAACTGGACTGCCATGAGGTTTTGGTGTTTGAATATTAAAAAAAGAGGTAAGAGGTTAGGAAGAAACCTCGCCAAGGCTCGGTTTCTTTTTATATAAGGGAAAGCGAAGCGGATCTCATTTCAATGAGATCCGTCAAGACGGATGAAAAACCAATAAATGGGTATTGACAACAAAAAAGGGAAAAATTAGAATAGAAGAAAAGGAGGGGACCATATGGACACGGTATTGCAGACCTTTGAATTAACTAAAAAGTTTGGGCGCAAGACGGCGCTGGACGGCGTGAGTTTGTCGGTGCGTCGGGGTGATATTTACGGGTTTATCGGCGGCAACGGTGCGGGTAAGACCACGCTGATGCGGGTTGCTCTTAACCTGGCCTTTCCCACGGCGGGACGGGTGGAACTGTTCGGCGGGGAAAGTTTTGCCACGGCGGGCAAGCGCATCGGTTCACTCATTGAGGCGCCTGCCTTTTACCGCGGCCTTTCGGCCAGAGAAAATCTGCTCGCATTCGGTGCGCTGGTGGGGGCAGACCCTCGGCAGGCCGACGAGTTGCTGGAACGCGTGGGGCTCTCGGATGTTGGAAAAAAGAAAGCGGGAAGTTTTTCGCTGGGCATGAAACAGCGCTTAGGGCTGGCCATTGCCCTGTTGGGGCAACCCGAACTCATCATCTTGGATGAGCCGGTCAACGGCCTCGATCCGGCGGGCATCCGTGACGTGCGGGACCTGATACTGGAATACAATCGGGAAAAAGGAGTAACCTTTCTCATTTCTTCTCATTTGCTGGATGAACTCTCGAAAATTGCGACGAGATACGGCATGTTGAATCGGGGACGGCTGGTGGACGAGATTGCGGCGGCTGACCTGTTTGAGCGTACCCGTCATCGTCTGCGCATCACGGTAGACGATCCGCAAAAGGCGATAAACATTTTGGGAATGGCGGATGTGAAGGTGGAGGGCGATACCCTCACCCTGCTTTCCGGCTTTGATCAACCCGCTCGGCTTAACCGCCGATTGGTGGAGGGCGGTGTGGCCGTGAGTGGGTTGACGGTGCTCTCAGACGGGCTGGAGCAATACTTTGTGGAAAGGATCGGTGATGAGCAATGATGGGATTTGTCGGCTTTGAAATGCGGAAATTTCTGCGGCAAAAGGGCGTTTATATCCTGCTCGGCGCGGCGCTGGTACTGCTGCTGCTCAATCTATGGACATACGATCTGATCTATACGGTCGAGGGACTGATGATGCCCGAAGAAGAAGCCATTGTGATGGGCGTGATCCCCGATCTGTCGAGCCAGTATGCCATGACGGGGGCGTTGTCCAATGCCAATTTCGGCACGGTACTGGCGGTGATGGTTGCCCTGTATGTTTGTGCCGACCACTCGGACGGCACCCTGAAAAACATCATTGGACACGGGTATTCCCGTATGCAGATTTTTGGCGCCAAGTACGTCGTTTGTTTGGTGGGCGCTTTTGGTATGGCTATCGTATGCTGGCTGGTTGGATTCCTGTTCGGCGGAGTGTTGTGGGGCTTTGAGGGGGCTTGGAGCGGCGCTGCCTTTGGCGCTTTCGGGGTGCAGGCCGTTTCGATTGTAGCCTATACCACCTTGTTTTTCCTGGTGGCCTGTCTGCTCAAAAACATCGGCGGGTCGCTGGCGGTGGGGATCGTCATTCAGATGGTGCCGACGCTGTTGTTTACCCTGCTCGATTTGTTTATTGAGGATAAGTCCTTTATGTTCATGGATTACTGGATTGAGGGTGGTATGGCGGTAACCGATGCCACCGCTTCGGCCGATCTGAGCCGCATTGCCATTGTCAGCGGTGTCTATGCCGTACTGTTTTTGGGATTGAGTTTGTTGGCGGTAAAGAAAAGAGAAGTGTAAAAAAAGAGAGGCGAAAGCCTCTCTTTTTTAGGTAAGAGTTAAGGGTTGGGAGTTTCGTTGGATTGTTTTTGCAGTTTGTTGCGCAGGGAGGCGTAGCCGAGGTCGAGCAAATAGACCAGATAGCAAAACAGGATAAAGCCGACCAGAATGCCGATGCAGGAAACGATAACCGATACGGTGTCCTGCCGCAGAAAATCATAGGGGGCAGAAACGATGGTGGCACTGTCCTGCACATGATAGCCCTCGCCCGTGAGGGCGCGCAGGCCGATGAAGATCACATGGGCGATGGGACCCAGCCCGCACAGGGCGGGGGTGTACCACGGGATATGCCCCTTGCGGTCGAAGATCAGATAGTCGGCCAGCAGCAGGATGGGCACGACGGCATGGGTGATCACCCCGTACCAGTTACCGCCCATTTTGAGTTGCTCGGTATGGGTAAACAGACCGGTATAGACCAAAAGCGAGAGCAGGGAACACATGGTAAGGAAGAACTTGATCATATAATAGTAGCGTTCCTTGCGAATGCCGCCGAAGCAATCAAAAACCAACAAAACGGCTACCGCCAGCAAAACCAGCATATTGCATTGGGCGGTATAGTAGCAGAAGACCTCACCCTGATAGTCGTGAAAGATAAAGGTGAATACGGTGCCCAGTATAATCAGCAACAAAATGGCCGATTTGAGTATAATAGAACTTGGGCGGGCAAACTGTTTCATGGATATGTCCTCCTTTGTGAGGGTATAACTTCATACCTATATCATAGCCTTTTTTTTGCATTTTGTCAATTGCAGGCGTTGACATGGGGAAAATTGGGTGATATGATAAGAAATATAGTTGTTTTATATCAAATTGAAGGAGAGTGGAATATATGGGAAAATATTTTGGTACGGACGGGTTCCGCGGTGAGGCCAACAAGGATCTGACCGCCATGCACGCCTATCAGGTTGGGCGTTTTTTGGGCTGGTACTACGGGCGTGACCACAAGTGCAAGGTGGCCATCGGCAAGGACACCCGCCGCAGCAGTTATATGCTGGAAGATGCGCTGTCTGCGGGCTTGGTTGCTTCGGGCGCGGATGTGTATTTGCTGCACGTAACCACCACCCCCAGCGTGTCCTACGTGGTGGCAACCGAGGATTTCGATTGCGGAATCATGATCTCGGCTTCGCACAATCCCTACTATGATAACGGCATTAAACTCATCAACGGCGCGGGCGAGAAGATGGAGCAGGACGTCATTGATGAGGTAGAAAAATACATCGACGGACTTATCCCCGAACTGCCCTACGCCGAGCGTGACGCCATTGGGCGTACGATTGACTATGCGGCGGGACGTAACCGTTATGTGGGCTATCTCATTTCTTTGGCTCGCAACTCGTTCAAGGGCATGAAGGTGGGGCTGGACTGCGCCAACGGCAGTACCTGGCAGATTGCCAAGAGTGTTTTTGACGCGCTGGGTGCCAAGACCTATGTGATGGGCGATGCTCCCGACGGGCTCAACATCAACAACGGCGTAGGCTCGACCCATATCGAGGGGCTGCAACAGATGGTGGTAGAGCAGGGCTTGGATGTTGGATTTGCCTTTGACGGCGATGCCGACCGTTGCCTGGCCGTTGACAAGACGGGACGGTTGATTGACGGCGACCTGATCCTTTACATTTTCGGTGTTAACATGAAGATGCGGGACAAATTGCCCGGCAACACGGTAGTTACTACCATTATGTCCAATTTCGGGCTGTATAAAGCCTTGGATGCCGCGCATATCGACTACGAAAAGACGGCGGTGGGCGACAAGTACGTTTATGCCTGCATGAAAGAGAAAGGCTTTGGTGTGGGCGGCGAGCAGAGCGGTCACATCATTTTAAGCAAGTACGCCACCACGGGCGACGGTTTGCTGACCGCCATCAAACTGATGGATGTGGTGATGGATACCCATAAGTCGCTGGGTGAACTGGCCGCGCCGGTGACCGTTTATCCGCAGAAATTGACCAATGTACGCGTGACCGATAAGGCGACCACCCGTGCCGATGCCGATGTGCAGGCGGCGGTGGCGGCGGCCGAGGCGGTACTGGGTGCTGACGGGCGTGTGCTGGTGCGCGAGAGCGGCACCGAGCCGGTCATCCGTGTCATGGCCGAGGCGCCGACCGATGAAGCGTGCGCGGCGGCGGTCGATTCGATCGTGGCGGTCATCAAGCAAAAGGGGTATGCGGTATGAAAACACGTGAACTGTTTGATTTGAGCGGCACGATTGCCGCGCCGCTGCTCAGTAAGACCGAGTATCCGTGGGAAGCGCTGGCTTCCATTAAGAGTTTTATCTTGGAATTGGGTGCGACGTTGGGCGATGATTTTGAAAAGATCGGCGAGGACGTGTGGATTGCCAAGGACGCCAAGGTGGCGCCGACGGCCAGCATTTCGGGCCCCTGCATCATCGACCATGGCGCCGAGATTCGGCATTGCGCCTTTATCCGTGGGGCGGCCATTGTGGGCAAGGGCGCCACGGTGGGCAACTCGACCGAACTAAAAAATTGCATTTTGTTTGATAAGGCGCAAGCGCCCCACTACAACTATGTGGGCGATTCGATTTTGGGCATCCGTGCTCATCTGGGGGCGGGGGCGATCACATCCAACCTCAAGAGTGACGGAAGTAATATTGTCATCAAGTCCCAGCCGCCCTATGAGACGGGCTTGCGCAAGATCGGGGCGCTGGTGGGGGACTACACCGAGGTCGGGTGCGGAAGCGTACTCAATCCCGGTTCGGTGATCGGCAAGCGTTGCCAACTCTATCCGCTGTCCATGTTCCGCGGGGTGTTGGAGAGTGATTCCATTTACAAAAAACAAGGGGAAGTCGTGCAACGTGTCATGAAATGACACGTTGCCGTGAAATAAATCCCCTTCGGGGATTTGTGAAGTATCCGGTTGATGTGAAGTATGGCACTGCCATGTGAAGTACGCTGCGGCGTGAGAAGGATTTATTTTACTTCACATCGAGCGTAAGCGAGATACTTCACGACGAGGTTACTTCACGTTTTGCCTTGCAAAATACTTCACGAAAACAAAAAAGAGAGCCGATAAGGCTCTCTTTTTTCTACGGGGTTTCGATGCGTTCCAGTTTGGCATTGTGGGTGCCGATGTAGACGGCCATGTCATAGCCGTTGTCAATGTCTGCAGGCAGCCACAGGCCGCCCCGTCCAACGTTGTTGGGGGCGTGAGCGTCGCTCCCTGCGGTCACGCGGCAGCCTCTCCGTTTGGCTTCTTCCAGAACCTCGCTGTTGCGGTTGCGCGCCTCGCCGCCGTTGCCGTTATAAACCTCCAGCCCGTCCAGATGGTCGGGGTGCTGCAAGGTCAGATTGGGACGAAACGGATGGGCTTGAAAGACATACAGCCCGTATTGGTTCACCGCCGTTTTCAGTTGGGGCAGGGAGTAGGTCTGGATATGGGGGTGAGCCAGTAAAAATTCGCGGTCGACACCCAAAATCAGATAGTCTTCAGGACCTTGCTCCAAGGTGAGTTCCATACCCAAGAACACCTTAAGTCCCAGCGGCTCGCCCACCAGTTTGGCGGTGTCGTACCCGCGCAGGTAGCGGGTGACGATTTGGGGCCAAGTGAGGGTAAGGTTAAAATAGTCGTTGGTATCGGAGGCGAAATGCGCCAGCGCGTAGGGGGAAAGGTGATCGGTGACAAAGACGCCGCCGTATCCCTTGTCGGCATACGCCGCCATCATGGTTGCGGCATCGGCCTGCCCGCAGGGGCTGACCTCGCGGGTGTGCATATGGGTTTCAAAGGGAACAAAGCCGTTTTTATTTTGTATCATTATTTCAGATCAGAAGTACAATTTGGGCACTTGGTGGCCCCGATGGCGATCTCGGTGCAGCAATGGGGGCAAACCTTGGTCGTGGGAGCGGCGGGCGCTTCCTCTTTCTTTTTATGGGCGAGGTTGGCCAGCGTGTTCATGGTTTTCACCAGAGCGAAAATGACCACGGCCATAATAAAGAAATTGATCACGGCCGAAATGAAATTGCCGTAGTTGAGGGTGGCGGCGCCGGCGGCCTGCGCATCGGCGAGGGGGGCGTAGCTTTTGCCGGCGAGGGAAAGGAAGAGGTTGGTAAAATCGGTCTTGCCCGTAAGCAGGGAGATGGCGGGGGTGATGACGTCTTTGACCAGCGAATCAATGATGGCCTTGAAGGCAGCGCCGATGATAACACCAACGGCCATATCCAGCACGTTGCCGCGGCTGATAAATTCTTTAAATTCTTTTAAGATTTTCTTCATATTAAAACTCCTTTTTTCTTTCAGTATAGCAAAAGTGCGTTGTTTTTACAAGGTTTTTATGGTAAGATGGATAAAAAAGGAGGGCTTTGGATGGAGATATTACAAGCGATTGCGCAGATACGCACCCCGTTTGGGGAGAAACTGTGGCAATATCTTACATTTTTGGGCGAGGAGACCTTTATTGTGGTGGTGCTTTGCCTGTTGTTTTGGTGTGTGAATAAGAACTTATCCTATAAAATCGGGACGACCTTTTTTTTGGGCGGGCTTCTCACCCAAGGGCTGAAGATAACCTTTCAGATTCCGCGGCCGTGGGTGCTCGACCCCAATTTCAAACCGGTAGGCACGGCGATTGAGGCGGCGACGGGCTTTTCCTTTCCGTCGGGGCATACGGCATCGGCGGGGTCGCTCTTTTTTCCGCTGGCCTTTTCGGTTCGCAAGTGGTGGCGCTGGCCGCTGGCGGTGATGCCGTTTGTGGTCGCCTTTTCCCGTATGTATTTAGGGGTGCACACCTTGTTGGACGTGGGGTGTGCGCTGGCCATTACGGTGGTGTTTGCGGCCATCGTGCAGGCGGTGAGTGTGACACGCCTTTGGGACAAGCCTTTGGCGGTGGCGCTGGGGCTGTTCGGTGTATCCTTGCTGGTTTTGGTGTATGCGCTGTGTCGGCAGGATGTGACGCCCGATATGTTAGAGGACTGCGTGAAAGCGGCGGCGGCCGGGATTGGGTTTGCCGTTGGGTATTTTGTTGAGCGGTGCTGGGTGAAATTTGATACGAAGGCCGTATGGTGGATGCAGATGATCAAGGTGGTCGGCGGGCTGATCGGCGTGGTGGCGATCAAGAGCGGAGTCAAGATGCTGCTTGGAGAGAGCATGGCGGTCGATGCCCTGCGGTATTTCCTGCTGATCGTATGGATCTTGGCAAGTCGGAGGCCAAGCGGTCTTAGGAAGACAAATAA
>JAZNSU010000026.1:0-9481 GCA_045591385.1 Eubacteriales bacterium | reverse complement strand
GACAAAGTAATACTACCGATATAGCAAAGGTTTTTGCTTTATCTCTCAATACGCTTTCTGCCACTTGTACCACCTCAAGAATATTATATAATAATCAAAATTGAGTTTCAAGTTATATTCCATCTGGCGATGGAGTTATGTTTGCCTCCAAAACTGCCCGTAGGGCAATATAACTTGGCGCAAGCCAAATATAACTGCGAAGCAATATCACTCGCCGAAGGCGAATATAACTGAAAACACCGTAATTGTGATACCACAATTACGGTGTTTTCATGGTTGCCGAACTAGGATTCGAACCCAGACAAACAGAGTCAGAGTCTGTCGTGCTACCTTTACACAATTCGGCAGTGCACTACTTATTATAGCGCAAAAAGTAAAATTGTCAAGAGGTAAATGCAGGAAAATTTAGTTTTTACTGCGATTGCCGCCGCAAATTGACATTGGTACGCCCTTTTGCCGTAAAATCAAAGGCATCCAAAGCCTCTTGGTTGTATTGGAAATCCAATTCCTTGAGCCACTGGTCGTATTTGAGTTGCAACTGCTCGTTGCCGTAGGCCTGACGGTAAATGTCCTTGACCTTCTCAAAATACCCGTCGTTGCTGATGCGCTTGATGATGTGATACCCAAGCTCGCTCTCGTACAGCCCGTATTCTTCCTCGCGCAATTCCTTAGCGGCCGAAGTAAACACGGCAGGGAACCCTTCTTCATTTTCTACAAAGCCGTAGCCGTGCGGATAACTGGTCAGGTCGCTGTCATCTGAATACTGGGACATGGCATCATCAAACTTGAGAATGCCGCGATTGATCTTGTCCAATACCTCTTCCGCCTCGGTACGGGCGGCGTCCTTGTCTTCTCCAAAGGCAAAGAGAATATGCTTGACGGAATAGTCCACCAACGAATCAAAGTAGTTGCGTAATTGGGTCTCGTCAATGCGCTCCTGTCCC
Source organism: Eubacteriales bacterium (assembly GCA_045591385.1). Lineage (GTDB taxonomy): Bacteria > Bacillota > Clostridia > Oscillospirales > UMGS1783 > CAKSHC01. The sequence continues at coordinate 8,537 of JAZNSU010000026.1, read as the reverse complement.
GCATCGGGATCGTAGAAATAGGCGTAGAGCAGATCGGGATAGTAGACCGACTCCATGTAGATCTGCCGATGTTCTTCCTCGGTCAGATTGGCCGCCTTGAGATAGAGGCGGTAGTCGGCGGTGCTGTTGAACATATATTTGAAATACTCGTATTCTTTATCGAAATATTCCAAACGGATCTCGTCCATCTCCAACCCGAACTCGGCCACCTTGAGTTTGTAGAGCCACAGCATCTCAAAGGCGCGCCGATAGTTCTCGTTGCACACTTGGGCATTGGTCTTGCTCGGATCGGTCTCATTGGCGGCGGCCATGTATTCTTCATAGCCATCCCCCAGCCGATTTTCCAACTGCACGCGCATAACCATCTGCTGGGCGGTATAATAACCAATGGAAACGTCCTCACCGTTTACGGTAGCAATGGTAGTAACGGTGTTGCCGCACCCCGCCAGCGCTCCGACAAGTAAGCATAAGGCCAGAACGGCCGAGAATAATCTTGCTTTCATGTTGTACACCTCACTTTGTATTTCAGTATACCATAAATCTGAGGGGCTGTCCATGATTTTCTTGCAAAAGGGCGGCGGGCGTGGTATCCTAAAGAAAAGGAGTGATGTGCATGAACGCATTGATCGTCATTGATTATCAAAAGGATTTTGTGTCGGGTGCCCTTGGCTTTGCCGGCGCGGAGGATTATGATGCCCCCATCGCCGCCCGTATCAAACAGGCAAGGCAGACGGGCGAGGATGTTATCTTTACCCTCGATACCCACGATGCCGACTATAGGAACACCATGGAGGGTAAACATCTGCCCATCCCCCATTGTCTGGCCGATAGCGAAGGCTGGCAACTTTATGGTAAGGTCGCCGAAAGCATCACCACGGCCGACCCCGTATTCATCAAACCCACCTTCGGCTCCTTGGAACTGGCGAATTATCTGAGAGAGCAAGGGTATGCGCGGGTTGAACTGTGCGGGCTGGTCAGCCATATCTGCGTGCTGTCCAACGCCGTGCTGGCCAAGGCCGCTCTGCCCGAGGCCGAGATCGTGGTGGATAGTAACTTGACGGGCGCCATGGATGCGAGCATGACCGAAAAGGCACTCGATGTCCTGCGCGGATTGCATATTACGGTGAAATAAGATGGAAAATTATACGATGCTCTGCGACTTTTATGAACTGACCATGGCCAACGGCTACTACCTGTGCGGGAAGAAAGACGAGGTCGCTTATTTCGATCTTTTCTATCGAAAAAATCCCGATCAGGGCGGTTTTGCTATTGCTGCAGGCCTCGGACAGGTCATAGATTATGTGAAAAACCTCCGTTTTACCCCCGAAAACATCGAATTTCTGCGTAGCAAAGGGCAGTTTTCGGAGGAGTTTTTGCAATATTTAGCCGATTTTCGCTTCACGGGCGACATCTGGGCGGTACCTGAGGGCACACCCGTCTTCCCCAACGAACCGCTCATGACGGTGCGCGCTCCCGCCATCGAAGCCCAGTTTATCGAAACCTATTTACTGCTGGCCGTCAACCATCAAACGCTCATTGCTACCAAGGCCAACCGCATTTCCCGTGCCGCTAAGGGGCGGGCGGTGATGGAGTTTGGTACCCGTCGGGCACAGGGCGCCTCGGCGGCGGTGCTGGGCGCACGGGCGGCCTACATCGGCGGGGTGAGAAAGACGGCCTGCACCATGGCCGAGGAACAGTTTGGGATTCCCGCCGTGGGCACCATGGCTCATTCCTGGATCCAAATGTTCGATAGCGAATATGAAGCCTTTTTGACCTACTGCCAAACCTATCCCCATAACGCCACGCTGTTGGTGGATACCTATAACACCTTAGAGTCGGGCATCCCCAACGCCATCCGCGCCTTTAAGGAAACGGGGCTGACCGACTGCGCTATCCGTATCGATTCGGGCGATTTAGCCTATCTTTCCCGAAAGGCGAGAAAGATGCTCGACGAGGCGGGGCTTACTGAGTGCCGCATCGTGGTGTCCAACTCCTTAGATGAGCGGCTGATCGGCAAACTCATTGAGCAGGGCGCCTGCATCGATGCTTTCGGCGTGGGTGAGAGGCTGATCACCGCCAAGAGCGACCCCGTGTTTGGCGGGGTGTATAAACTGGTGGCGGTGGAGCAGGCCGACGGCGCCATTATTCCCAAAATTAAGATTTCCGATAACCCCGAAAAGGTAACCAACCCACACTTCAAAAAGGTGTGGCGGTTGTATGAGGAGGGCAAGGCGGTGGCTGATCTGCTGACCTTGCACGACGAACGGGTGGAAACCGACCGACCGCTGGAAATCTTTGACCCCCAGTATACCTGGAAGCGTAAAACGCTCACCGATTTTGAAGCCAAAGAACTGCTCGTTCCCATCTTCCGTGGGGGAGAACCGGTGTACCAATCGCCGACCCTGCCCGAAATTGCCGCCTATTGCGATGCGCAGGTGGCCCTCCAATGGGATGAAGTCAAGCGGTTTGACAATCCGCACAACTACTACGTGGACCTCTCCCAAAATCTGTGGGACTTAAAACACGACTTATTAAAAGAGAAGCGCTGAGGCGCTTCTTTTTTAGTGATATATTTGAAAAGGGTATGGTTTTCCAAAAGCAAATTTGTGAGATTTGTCAATAGACAATGGGTGGCAGAATATGGTATAATAAAATCACAAAGACAGAAAGAGGGTGATACCGATGTACACGGATGAGCACGACCAGCATACCCCCGCCCATCCGGCGGGTACTAAAAAAGGGGTGAGAAAATGAAAAAGATATTATGTTTTGGTATGATAGCCGTCCTGATTCTGCTGACCGCTTGTACGGCTCCGTCCCTGTTGATGGCAGATCCGTCGGAGATGGATTTGCCGGATACTCCGTTGTATGTGAGCGAATTGCCGGAATTTTGGACGAATGAAATTTTTAATTCGCTGTTAGAACCCTATTATGAATTGGAGGAGAAGGACGACACCAACTGGATATCGCTGATCGACAACGAAACTCCGTTGGAGGAGTTGCTGGATAAAAACAGCACGGTTATGTCTACCGAGATGGCGTGGTATTGTTCGGTGAACAAATACGACACTCGTGGTCGAAATGAATTGAGCAGCGCCATGTCAGCCTATATTTACGAAGCATTATACGGAACTCCGATTCACTTCGTCCGTGACACGGGGAAGACATATGAAAACCTATTTGGCACGCAAGGGCATACCTACAAGAAGATGTATACGGCCTTCCGAGTAGAAGACGGCGGCATTATGTTCTGCTTCTTTGACTGGTGCGAACAAACCAATGAAACCGTTGCCAAACGAGCGGTATGGGTAACCGATGCTCATACGTATGCAGATTTTAAGGACATTAAAGTGGGAGATTCGGCAACGTCAGTATTGGCGATTGATCCGATTGCCCGATTCCCGATTGCCAATCCGTCAGTCAAATCGACGCATCTGCTTAAAGACGGTGTTGTCGAAATTCGGTACGAAGAGGATAAGGTTTCGGATATTCAATACTATTCGGATTTTATCGTGCCGAATACGGCAATTTTCATGGGAACGGACGAAGCGGAGAATGAGGAGTTCATGATGTCGGATATGCTGCAATACAATTTATCGGTGTTGCCGCAGGACTACCCGCAAGGTTAAGATTACAGAGGGAAGGCGGCTTTGCTCTCCCTTTTTGTCTAAGGAGTGAGAAAATGAAAAAGATACTATGTTTTGTTATGATAGCGGCGATGCTGGCCGTGGCGGCGTGTGCGCCGCAGACCAGGCGGTCGAATACGGTTGTGTTATGTATGCCGTCAAACGGCACGTATGTGTCTTCGCTTGTCCGTGCCGGTATTGAAGATGCGGCCAAGGAAGCCGGATTGACGGTAATAACCGCCGGTGAGGTAGAATTATCTGCCGCAGAACGGGTAGAACTATACAAATCTACCGTGGCCGAACATGAGGCCGGCGGTGTGATCATGTGGTCGGGCGATGATACCTATTATCAGATGATGCGGGACATGGCGGCCGACGGAGTAAAAATTGCCGTTCCTTATTTCCATCATGAGAAGGCCGACACCGAGACCTTTATCGGCGCCAACGTAGCCGGAGACAATAAAAAACGGGGATATTTAGCGGCGGATACCATGGTGGCACTTCTAAGAGAAAAGGGTATTACCAGTGGTACCATTGGCATTGGTGCAGCCGGAGCCGGTGGTACTCCCAATCAGGCCTATTCCTATATGTGCGATCGGTTAGCGGAAATTGCTCCCGAATACACCTTGGCGGATACGGTATTTTTGGGGCTGGATCTTTCTGCTGCCAGCATGAAGGCCACGGGAATTATTAACAGCAACCCCGATCTGGTAGCCCTTTTTGCGGATATGACGCCTGTCGGCGGGCAAGCCATTGTGCAGGCGGCAGAGGACGCCGGACGGGAGGATTTGGTGCTGATTGCTTGCGACGAAACCAAGGAAAACCTTGACCTGTTGGAGCAGGGCAAACTGGATGCGCTGATGGTGAGCGACTTATATCAGGAGGGTTACCAATGCGCCCAAAATTTGGCTAAGCTGATGGCGGGCGAGGAGGTTGAATGGTACACCGAGATTGAGGAAAAGGTGTTGACCCGTGAGAGCGACCTGACCTATTACAAGGAACTCTGGGATCGAATCCAGTAATACAAAAAGAGGAGAGCGTAGGCTCTCCTCAATTTTTATGTGGTCAGATGGAGTCTGGGTTTTTGGAAGAAGGTATCGAGCATGGCGCGGCTTCGATCTGCGTGAATCCCATTCACGTGGCCCGTGTGAAGAAGAATCTGGCAGGCACGGACGTGAAGACCTGCTGTGTTGTCGGCTTCCCCTTGTGTGCTATCCAAGGCGGCAGGCGCCGACTATGTTAAGACCTCGACGGGCATGGGCACCGGCGGTGCTGCTGTTCCCGACGTGCAGTTGATGAAGCGTGTGGTGGGCGAGGATATGTTGGTCAAGGCCGCTACCGGCATTCTCTGCCGTGAGGATGTGGAAGCGATGGTCAAGGCGGGCGCGGTGCGTATGGGTACCAGTTCCACCGTGCGCATCAACACCAACGATCCCAACCGTCCCTATGCTTCGCAGAAAAATCAGCCCCCCAAGTTTGACTAAAGATAAGAGCCGAGAGAAATCTCGGCTCTTTTTTCTTGTAATTTTGAGAAGAATATATTATAATGAAGGCATGAAACGACAGAGATTATCGACAACTCATATCATACTGCTCAGTTTCCTTGCGGTCATTTTGATTGGCAGCGGGTTATTGGCGTTGCCCATCGCATCGGCCGGCGGCGAGGCGGTGCCGTATATTGATGCCCTGTTTACCGCTACCACTTCGACCTGCGTGACGGGACTTGTGACCTTGCCGACGGTAACGACATGGAGTGGCTTTGGCCAGGCGGTTATTCTCATTTTGATTCAGATCGGTGGTTTGGGGGTTATTACCGTTTTTGCCGGTATTATGGTGATGTTGCATCGGCGCATGGGGTTGGAAGATCGGCTGTTATTGCAAGACGCCTTTAATCTCAATTCCTTATCGGGGCTGATTCGTTTTGTCAAACGCGTGTTGGCCGGCACCTTTGCGATTGAGGGTGTGGGGACGTTGCTGTGTATGCCTGTTTTTGTGCCGCAGTTTGGTTTGCGAGGGATCTGGATCTCGGTTTTTCATTCGGTATCAGCCTTTTGTAATGCGGGTATCGATATTTTAGCGCAGGATAGTTTGTGTCAATACGCCACCCATCCCTTGATTAACGGGGTGACTATGGCATTGATCGTGTTGGGCGGCATCGGTTTTATCGTGTGGTGGGATGTGCTGTCTGTATGGCGGGGCAAAAAACGCCACCTGATGTTGCACAGTAAAATTGCACTGGTAACGACGGCGGTTCTCATTCTGGGCGGAGCGGCGGCCATCTTTGCCTTTGAGTATCATAATCCGCAAACGATCGGAAACTTAGGGCTGTGGGATAAAATACAGGTATCCTTGTTTCAGTCGGTGACGACACGTACGGCCGGTTTTGCCACCATAGCACAGGAGAATATGACCGATGGGGCGACATTGGTTTCAATGATTTTGATGATGATCGGCGGGTCTCCCGTGGGTACGGCAGGCGGCATTAAGACGGTGACGGTGACGGTGCTGCTGGCCTCGGCGTTGGCCACCATTCACAATCGGGATGAGGTTGCCATGTTTAACCGAAACATTGCCAAAACGGCAATACGCAAGGCCTTAGCGGTAGCCTGCATGTTTATCGTGATCGTTTTGACGGCTACCCTTTTGTTGACGGCCGCATCCGACCGTCCGTTATTGGATTTAGCTTATGAAACGGTGAGTGCTACGGCAACGGTGGGATTGACCCGAAATCTGACACCGTTCCTTAACAATTTTGGCAAACTGATCATCATTACGACCATGTATTTGGGCCGGATCGGTCCGATCTCGTTGGCGATTGCCTTCCGTGTACGGCAAGCCAATCCCGACATGATAAAAAATCCAACAGAGGAGATTAGTGTAGGATGAGTATACACAAGACGTATGCCGTATTTGGCTTGGGACGATACGGATTAGCCGTTGCTAAAGGACTGGTGGACAGCGGCGCAGAGGTGCTGGCGGTGGATAGTGAACCAGCTATCGTGAATATGGCCGGTGAAATCTTGCCCATCTGTAAGTGTGCGGATGTGACTGATGTCGAAGTCATAAAACATTTGGGGATTGCCAATACGGATGTGGTGATTATTGCCATGGCCAATAATCTGGAAGCCTGCGTGATGGCCATCACCTTGTGCAAAGAGGCGGGCGTGCCGACGGTCATCGTTAAGTGCGGCAACGAGATGCACCGCAAGATCATGTTGCGGATCGGCGCGGATAAGGTAGTATTTCCCGAAAAGGAATCGGGAGTTCGATTGGCAAAAAATCTGGTAAGCGCCGGATTTCTGGATATGGTAGAACTGTCCAAGGAAGTATCCATGGTCGAGTTGGCGGTTAAAAAAGAATGGGTGGGCAAGAATCTGATCGAACTGAAACTGCGCCATAAGTACCGTATGAACGTGGTAGCCATACGTACAGGAGAACAAGTGAGTATCGATGTGGATCCCACTATTCCGCTTGCGGAAAATATGAAATTGATCGTGATGATCAATCGGGAAAAACTCAACAAATTGCAATAAAAAACAGGAGCGAAAACGCTCCTGTTTTTCATATTCTATATTCTTTGTCGTAGTTCCAGATGCGGGTGATGCCCCAGCGGTCACCAATCTGCACTAGATCCAGCACCAGTGTATAGACGGTGTCGCCCACGCAGGCATCATAATAGTAGGCGCGGTAGGCTTGCGGTGGCTCGCCGAGTACTTCGGCTATGCTTTGGGTCTGATAGGCGGAGTAGTTCTTGGTTTGGATATGGGAGTAGGTAACGGAATGGGCATCGACAGCATACAGATCGTCCACCTCGCAGAGCATTTGCCGCAACCCGTACTGTTTTTCGATGGCGGCCGTGGTAAGGGCGGGGGACAGGGTCAGCGATATGCCCTCCAAGCTGTTGCCGCCAAGAGCGGAGAAATAGGCGGTGGCGGCCTCTTCGGGGTTGGCAAACCCATTACCGACCAGTACGTCGTCGTTCCACACCTCGGCCAAATACCACTTTCCTTGAATATTCAATGTGTCCAGATGCAGACGGCGCTCACGCCCGTCCAACATCATGGAGAGGGTGATGTGCCGATAATCGGCAATCTCGGCATCCAAAATCGTGGAGAAGGATTGGCGAAGATCGGAATCATATTCGGCAACCGAAACCAGCGCATACCCGTCGGCTTGACCGTAGGCATAACAGTACTCGTCCAGTTCCTCCACCAGCGCTTCCCGCGTGCCGCTGTGACGGCGGGCAATGGCTGAGGGGAACAGGCGATAGACCTGCCCGACCTGATCGTTCATCATGGCATTGGCATAGGTTTGCGCCAGCGCCTCAGGCGAGGGCTGACCGTTAGGGGTGAAGAGAAAGAGGAGCAGACCGCCAGCCAGCACAAGCAGGGTAGCGATGCCCAGCAACGGCCATAGCCACCGCCGTTTTTTGGGCGGTGCTGTCGGCTTACGCTCATCCAACACTATTTCAATAAATTCATCGGTAAAACTTGTGGAGTTTTCCATAATACGCTCCTTTCTCAAGACTGTCAAAAAGGAAGTTGCATTTCGCCGATACGTTCTCGTCGGCGTACAGAGGTACGGTAGAGAGCGTAGCGGCGAAAAACAGAGAAAGCCCTAGCAAGGCTAAGGCTTTGATTGATTGATAGGATTTTACAGAGTGGAAGATTGATATATGAGGCAACATACACGATTTTCTTTTCTCTGTGGTGAAACGACTTTTTGGCGGTCGACTTAAAGAATAGGGGTTCTCCATACATCCTCATTCCCGTTCTTCTTGGGTTCGGGCTGGGGCTCCTCTTGCGGGGCTTCAGGTGCCGGACCGAGGACGGCGATGAGTTGGTTATCGGTAATGTTGACCGCATCGTTGATGGCGTTGAACATGCCCGACATGGAGATGGAGGTATCGGC
>JAZNSU010000025.1:0-9064 GCA_045591385.1 Eubacteriales bacterium | reverse complement strand
CTGGAAATGGTGAGGGGAGAATAAGATGGAGTTTTTACGTGCCTTTTTAACGGGCGGTGTTCTGTGTGTGATTGCCCAATTGTTGATTGATTTTACTAAATTAACCCCAGCACGAATCTTAGTGTCCTATGTGGTAGCGGGTGTTGGATTAACGGCCATCGGTGTATATGATAAGATAGTTGCGTTCGGCGGGGCGGGAGCGACCGTGCCGCTGACAGGCTTTGGCTATGTGCTGGCCAACGGTGTCAAAGAAGCGGTGGATGCCCACGGAATCATGGGTGTGATTACGGGTGGACTGACGGCGGCGGCCGCCGGTATTACCACGGTTATTGTGTTTGGTTATTTATTTGCCCTGATATTCAAAAGTTCGGGAAAGTGATTGAAGATTGCTTTTATTCGTGATATACTAATAAAAAAATCAGGAGAAATGATATGCTGACAGTAGGAATGAAAGCACTGCAAAAAGAAATGGTTACCGAGCACAATACGGCTCGGATGCTGGGCAGTGGGGGTTTAGATGTTTTTGCGACTCCCGCTATGCTATTATTGATGGAAAAGACCTGCTATCTGTGCGTGCAGGATTCGTTGGAGCATGGACAGTCCACGGTAGGTACGATGGTGAATATCAGCCATGAAAGCGCTACGCCGTTGGATGGGCAGGTGGTTTGTACCTGTGAACTGACGGCCATCAACGGACGGGAACTGACCTTTGCCGTGGAGTGTCGGGATCAGACGGGCATCATCGGACGGGGTGAGCATAAGCGGTTTATCATAGATGTTGACCGTTTTATGGAGCGTGCCAATCGAAAAAAATAATGTTTAATTTCTGTGGCATTTTTCCAAAAGATATGCTATAATATAAGTTAAGCATTTTTAAGGAGGCGTGGCATGAGTTACATAGAAGCGATCGTGCTGGGATTGGTGCAGGGATTGTGTGAGTTTTTACCGGTATCCAGTTCGGGACATTTGGTGATTTTTCAAAATTTATTCGGGCTTTCGGAAAACGCATCCGAAAACCAGTTGATCGTCGTATTGCTTCATGTGGCAACGCTGGTTGCCGTTGTAGTGGCTTTTCATGGGTTGATCTGGCGGTTGATCTGTGCGGCGGGTCGAATTGTTCGCAATATTTTTACGGGTAAATTTTCATGGAAGACCATACAGGCCGATGAGAAACTGTTGATCTTAATGGTTCTGTCTACCTGTTTACTGATTCCCTTCGTTCTTATCTCCGATCAGATCGAGGCGTTGTTCTCCTCGTTGCTGTTGGTGGGTGTGGCGCTTTTGGTTACGGCGTTTTTGCTGACCTTGGCCGATTACATCACCCGCAAATATGCCAAGAGCGGTCGGGTAGGCAAGACGGGCGGGAAGTTGACGATCAAGGATTCGATCGTTGTCGGTCTGTTCCAATGCTTGGCATTGGTACCCGGTATCTCTCGTTCGGGTTCGACCATTACGGCGGGACTGCTGTGTGGGTTTGATCGCAAGCAGGCGGTGGAATATTCCTTTATTCTGTCCTTGCCGGCCATTGTCGGTAGTGCGGTTTTGAAGATGGGTGATGCCATTGAATTGCTTCCTACGGTGGAGATCGGCCCCTATTTGGTTGGTATGCTGGTAGCGGCCGTGTCGGGCTATTTAGCAATTAAACTAGTGGAACTGGTTGTAAAAAAGGATAAATTCGGTGCTTTTGCCTACTACTGTGCGGCGGCAGGCATCTTAGCGATCGTATATGCGATCGTAACAAAATAAAGGATGGATCGTATGGCGGCGAGAAAGAAAACAACACAAACAAGAAAACGGCGCAGACAGCCTTCCAGCAACGGGCGGTTGATCGGACTGTGGAGTCTGATCCTGCTTTCGGTGCTGATGTTGTTGGCGCTTTTCGGTGCGGTTGGCGATTTCGGTAACCTGCTCACCACGCTGATGCGTGGTTTGTTTGGTGTGGGCGCCTATATTCTGCCTGTTTATCTGTTGGTGTCGGCCATTTGCAAACTGGTGCAGGGCAACGACAAGAAGACAGGCGTGCGTATCTGGTTGTTTGCGGTGGCGTTGATTCTGTTTTCAGCGTTTGTACATATTTTCACCAAACAGGCGGCGGTCTACGAAGGCGCTGATTTCTTTGTTTTTGTCGAGAGATTGTTTGCCGGAGCGCAGTCCGAGGCATCGGGCGGGGTGCTTGGTGGTTTACTTGCTTTTTTGCCCTATCGATATCTGTCTGTGATCGGTGCGGCGCTGGTGCTGGGGTTTGCCTTGGTATTGGCTCTCTGCGGTTCGGTGGGGTTTGCTTTTGTGTGGATCAAAGATAAATTATTCCCCTATACGGCAGAAGAGATTGCCGATACGGTAAAAGAGGCGTTACCCCAAATGCCGACGGCTGAAGAGCGAGCCGCTCGTAAAGCTGAAGTGCATGACAAGAAGCAGGCCAAGAAAGAAGCGGCCGAAGATGCCTTTGCTGATGTGGCAGAAATTCATGACACCGGCAAGAAGCGACGGGGCAAAGAATTGGATATTCCCGTTACGGTGCGTGAGGACAAGCCTAAGGTGGATACCGAACAGGTGCTCAAGGCTTTGGATAAGGATGATCTGTCCATTGAAACGGTGACGGTGCACGAAACCACCGAGGAGCGCATCGAAGCCGATAAGAAGATGACCGAGAAGCAGATGTTGCAGATGGAGCAACAGTTATCAGAAGAGATGGCGCAACAGGAAAAGAAGGAAGATCTGTATGCCAATTATGTGTTGCCGGATCTGAATCTGCTCAAGGCGGATTCGCCTGACAGCAATCGGGTCAACGAGAGTGAACTACGGGCAACGGCGCGCCTGCTTGTGGAAACATTAGGAAACTTTAATGTAGAAGCCAAGGTGGTCAACATCAGCCGTGGGCCGTCGGTGACCCGTTATGAATTGACACCGGGTAAGGGTGTGCGTATCAGTAAATTTAATACCTTGTCGGATGATTTGGCGCTAGCGCTTAAGGCGGCCAATGTGCGTATCGAAGCGCCCATCCCCGGTAAGGGCACCATCGGTGTTGAGGTAGCCAATAAGGAGACTTCACCCATCAGCATCCGTCGGATGCTCTCCACGGCCGATTTCCGCAACTCTAAGAGCCGCTTGACAACGGCGCTGGGTATGGATATTGCAGGCAACACCATTACCTGTGATCTGGCGGCCATGCCGCACTTGCTGATTGCGGGTACGACCGGTTCGGGTAAATCGGTCTGCATCAACACGATGCTGACCAGCATTTTGTACAAAGCCCGTCCCGATGAAGTGAAGATGATTATGATCGATCCCAAACAGGTCGAGTTGGATGTATACAACGGCATTCCGCATCTAATCAGTCCTGTGGTAAGTGATCCGAAAAAGGCGGCAGGTGCCCTTAAGTGGGCGGTGGGCGAGATGCTCAACCGTTACAAGTTGTTCTCGGAAACGGGATCGAGGAATATACATTCCTATAACGAGCAGGCGGTGGCCAAGGGTGAAAAGCCGATGTCAAACATTTTGATTGTGATTGACGAGTTGGCTGACGTCATGATGTGCGCGCCGCATGAGGTAGAAGAAGCGATCTGCCGCTTGGCGCAGATGGCGCGAGCCGCCGGTATGCACTTAATTGTGGCGACACAACGCCCGTCGGTTGACGTAATCACGGGCACCATCAAGGCCAATATCCCGTCCCGTATTGCTTTTGCTGTGGGTAGCCAAGTCGATTCGCGTATCATACTGGATGCGCCCGGTGCCGAGAAGTTGCTGGGTAAGGGCGATATGCTTTATCAGCCGATCGGGCGGAGCAAGGCCTTGCGGTTACAGGGTTGCTTTGTCAGTGATGGCGAGATCAAGGCGGTTACCGATTTTGTTAAGGGTAAATATGAGAGCAATTATGATCAGGATGTGATTGATCAGATTGAAAAGAATGCGGCCGAGACGCAGGCAGCGAGTGAAGGCGGCAGTAAGACCGATGTAGACGGCGACAGGTATGACGATATGCTGCCGGCAGCGGTTGAGGTTGTCATTGAGGCGGGATTGGCTTCGGTGTCGCTGCTGCAGCGCCGTTTGAAACTCGGATATTCCCGTGCGGCACGCATTGTGGATGAGATGGAGAGTATGAACATTGTCGGTCCGTACGAGGGCAGTAAGCCTCGCAAGGTGTTGATTACCATGCAACAATGGCAGGAACGGCAAATGAGAAATGAGAGCGAAGAAGGGTAATTTTGATCATGGATGAGAACAAGAAGATCATATTTTCGGGAATCCAGCCCAGCGGATTAATCACCTTGGGTAATTATCTGGGGGCGGTAAAGAACTGGAGTAAGTTGGCGGACGATTACCACTGTTATTATTCGGTTGTCGATCTGCACGCCATTACCGTGCGGCAGGAACCGGCGAAACTGCGTGCCCGCTGCAAGGAAACGATGGCGCTGTTATTGGCTTGCGGTTTGGATCCCGAAAAGAATATTCTATTTCTGCAGAGCCAGGTAGCGGCGCACGCGGAGCTGGCGTGGATACTCAACTGCTATACCATGTTCGGGGAATTGTCGCGCATGACCCAGTTTAAAGACAAGAGTTCCCGATATGCCGACAACATCAATGCAGGACTGTTTACTTATCCTGTACTGATGGCGGCCGATATTCTGCTATATCAGACCGATCTGGTGCCGGTAGGTGAGGATCAGAAGCAGCATCTGGAATTGGCTCGTGACATTGCTCAGCGCTTCAATGGCGTATACGGGCAGGAAAATTCCGTGTTCAAGGTACCCGATCCATACATAGCCAAGGTGGGGGCTCGCATTATGAGTCTGCAGGAGCCGACCAAGAAGATGAGCAAGAGTGATTCCAATGGCAACGGGTATGTGGCGGTGCTGGATACGCCCGACGATATTATGCGTAAATTTAAGCGTGCTGTGACCGATTCGGAAGCAAAGGTCTGCTATGCTGAGGGCAAGGATGGCATCAATAACCTGATGACCATTTACAGCGCGGTGACCGGCCAATCGCTTGATGCCATTACCGCTGAGTTTGACGGTAAGGGCTACGGCGACTTTAAGGTGGCGGTAGCCGAGGCAGTCATTGAGGAGCTGCGTCCCATTCGTGAGCGTTACCATGAAATACTCAAAGATAAAGACTATTTGGATCACATATTCCAGATCGGTGCTGAGCGGGCGGCTAAGGCGGCCTATCGCACACTCAACAAGGTATATCGGAAAGTTGGATTTCTTCGATAAGTAAAAGGCCGCAGTTGCGGCCTTTTTTGTATAAAAGTATAAAAATGGGAAATACTGCTGTGGAAGGATGGTGTTTTCCATGATAATAAAGAAAAGAACTTTTGTACGTATCGTATCCTTTTTGGCGGCGGCCGTTGTAGCGCTCGGCGGTTACAGCATCTATAAGACGCAACAAGCGGGGCAATATAAAATCAGCGAACAGAACGAGTATGCCCGCAACTTTGCCGATCTGTCCGAGCATCTGTATAATATAGAAACGGCTTTTGAAAAGGGGCAGTATGCCGGCAGTGATTACCAGATTGTGCGCATGGCCAATCAGGTCTGGCGGGAGACGGGTGAGGCCAAGACGGCGCTGGAAGGGATGCCGGAGCATGAAGAGGGACTGTATGAGGTGTCGGAATTTTTATCCAAAGCAGGTGACTATGCCTATTATGTATCCTCCCGTGTCATGAAGGGAGAAGCGGCGGCTGAGAGTGAAGCAGAAAACATGAAATCTCTTGCCTTTGCGGCGGCGCAGTTGGCCAACTATGTCGGAAGCTTGCGCACGGCGGTGGATAATGGGGAAATTGATTTTAAAAATACGGTATCGTTGGACGGCTTGGATGCCGATCTGGCGGGGGAAGAGTGGGCCAGCGTGCGGGAGCAGGTGAGTGAGTATCCCGAACTGATCTATGACGGGCCGTTTAGTGATCACATAGAGAAGATGGAGCCGGTCTTGTTGTCGGGCGCGGCTGAAATTACCGAGGATGAGGCGAAAGCACGCTTGTCGCAATGGTTGAGTGTGCCGATAGAGAAGATCAACCGCATTGGTGAGATTGACGGTAAGATTCGGGCGTGGACTTTTGAGGTGGAAACGAGGACGGCCAGCGTGACCAAGCAGGGCGGCTATTTGTTGGAAATGACCGATAGCCGTGAGCGTGTAACGACGGGGCTGAGCGTTGGCGATGCCATGAACAAGGCGCAGGAATTTTTTGCGAAAATGGGCATTACCGGTATGCGCCATAGCTATTATATGAAGAAAGACGGCGAGATTACCATGAATTTCGCCTATTCACAGGATGGTGTGACGGTGTATCCCGACTTGATCAAGGTGTCGGTTTGCTTGGAAACGGGGGATATTTGCGGATATGAGGCGTATGGGTATCTGATGGCGCATCGTACCGATCGGGATACGAGCGTGGTGCTGAGTGCCGAGCAGGCGCAGGAGAAGGTCAATGCCAATCTGCATATCATCAGCCGTAATGTAGCCATTATTCCGACCGACGGTAAAAATGAGGTGCTTTGTCATGAATTTGTGACCGAAACGGCAGAGGGCAAGCATGTACTGGTCTATGTCAATGCCAAGACGGGCATTGAGGAAATGATCCAGATTCTCATTGAAACGGATGACGGAACGCTGACGGTTTGATTTGACAACCTCCCGAAATGTGGCTATAATAGGAGCAGACATTTCGGGAGGCATTTACTTATGCGAATGAGAAAAAAGAAAAATCTGATCCCTCGTATGGAAAAGGTAGGGCAATATCGGTTTGAGATCGGCGAGAAAAGCGGGCTGTCTGCCAAGGATATTTTTGACAGGGAAGCTCCGCTGTATCTGGAAGTCGGTTGCGGTAAGGGGCGTTTTTTGTGCGAGCAGGCCAAGCGGCACCCCGACCGTTTGTTTGTGGGTGTGGAGCGCGTGCCTGATGTGCTGGTGTTGGCGATGGAAAAGGCGCAGGAATATGAACTGAACAACATTCGTTTTATGTCGGTCGATGCGGCTAAAATGAGTGAGGTATTTGCTGAAAATTGTGCCAGCGGGATCTATTTGAACTTTTCTGATCCGTGGCCCAAGGCCCGCCATGCGGCGCGTCGGTTGGACGGTCCTGATTTCTTGAATATCTACAAGTATTTATTGAAGCCTGATGCCGTACTGGAAATGAAGACCGATAATGTTGGATTCTTCGAGTTTGGCTTGGAGAGCGTTGAGCAGGTAGGGGGTAAAATTCTGGATATCAGCCGTGATTTGACGGCCGAAAATCGCCCGGAAAACATTGTTACCGAGTACGAACAGCGCTGGAGTGATATGGGGATCAAGATCAATTATCTGAAGGTATCTTTCTGATGTTTTAGGGCTTTTCGGTAACGGAAAGTCCTTTCTTTTTTGGTAAAATGCTGAAAATTTGAATAAAATACTTGCAATTCGCGCAATCTTATATTAAAATGTAATTGTTTGTAACCGATTTGTAACTTTTGTTTTTTACGATAAAGGAGTTAATATGCCCAGATCCAAAAACAGAAACGGCTATGTCGGCCGCAGGCAGGTGGCGCAATCCCGCTCCCGCCGACGGGTGAGTAAGACGGCTGATTTTTTGGCAGTTACGCCGGCGGTGTCGGCACAGCAACAGACCAAGGTTGACGATAAGACGGGAGAGATCGTTTTTACTTCCGCTAAGTCGCAGGGATTGTTGCGTGTCATGCTTAAAGACAGCCTGCGTCAAGCATCCGTAAAAATTAAAGAGTCCCTGCGGTTTATGCGTAGAGAAATGATTGACGATCCCGAAGGCTTTATTCGGCGTGCGGGTCACAGTATCGGATATGGTATTGTTAGATTTTTCCGAGGCTTTGCCTCGTTTTCTCGATTCTTGCTCATGCCGCTGAGTATCCTGCTGGTGCTGGGAGGTATGATTATTATGAGCGCCTATTCGGTTGGGCTGGAAGTTCGGCTGGGTGGCGAAGTGGTAGGTTATGTTACCGATGCCGCTTCCTTTGATGCGGCGCGTCTGGCGGTGGAGGAGCGGTATTCTCAGCGGTTAGGGGAAACCTTCCGTATGGAACAAACGCCTGTCTATGCCGTGAGTTTGGTATCTCGCGCCAAATTGGCGACGGGAGAACAACTGGAAGAAAATATTGCGGCCATCTGTGAGAATGCGGCAGGAAAAACCTATGGTGTGTTTGTTGATGGCGCGCTCATCGGTACCTATACCAATGAGAATGCCATCTATGAAATGCTCGATGCCATCAAGTTGCCCTATCAGACAGGGGTGGCAGGCGAAACGGTAGTATTTATGAATGACGTGCAGGTCATTCAGGATATGTATGCCGATCAGTTTGAAATGACGATTGCCGATCTTCGTGCCAAACTCTTGTGCGGCGATACCACGCATGAATATGCAATAGCGGCAGGGGATACGGTGGAAAAGATCTGTGCGCATTTCGGTATTGGTGAGAGGACGTTGTACCTGCTTAACCCCGGTATCAATCTGGCTGAGGCACCGGTCGGTACGGTAATTACGGTAGGTGGCGGCGACCCGATGGTTTCGGTTCAGGTATCCAAGACGGTCACCTATGAAGAAGAAGTTCCCTTTGATGTGCAGGTGTCTACCACATCTTCCATGTGGGCGGGATCGAAGCAGATCTTGTCGGCCGGCCGTGTCGGTATTACCCAGTATACGGCGCAGATTGTGGTGGTGGATGGCGTAGAGGTCAGCCGAAACATCATCAATCAGACGGTTAAGAGTACGCCTGTTACTCAGTATGAATTGCTTGGTACAAAGCCCATTTCTTCGGCGGGTACCTTTATCTGGCCGATTGCCGGTAATTATGTGATTACCAGCCCGTTTGGAGCATGGCGAGGAGATCACTACCATGAGGGCGTGGATATTGCGGCCAATTATAACACCTCCATTCTGGCGATTGATGCCGGCGTGGTGACAGTAGCCGGTTGGTCGGGCGGCGGTCATGGCTATAATGTTGAGATTGATCACGGTAACGGTATTGTTTCCCGCTATTCGCACTGCAACGGGGTGAATGTGTCGGTGGGACAAACCGTGTATCAGGGGCAGCGGATTGCCGGTGTCGGTTCTACC
>JAZNSU010000024.1:0-3558 GCA_045591385.1 Eubacteriales bacterium | reverse complement strand
CTCGCTCTTGCGGGGAATGGTGCCCAATGTCAGGCTCACCGACACCGTCGCACTGCCCGGATTGGGATAGGTGCCGTCGGTCGAGCCCAAGGTCGCCGTCACGGTTATCGTCTTGGTGCCGTCGGCCTTATGCTCCACATCCCCGTTGTAGGTCTTAAGGGTCACGCTCCCGTAGTGGCTCGGCAAACTGTAGGTGCCGTCATAGGAGGCCACATTCGTCCCGTCAATGGAAATCCCGCCCCACATCCGGTTGCCCTGAATGTAACTGCCGTTAGCCTTCAAGGTCAGCGTGACCGATATGTTTGAGGTATTCCATGACACCGAGGTGGAATTTTCCACCACCGAAAGGGTCAGCGTGTAGCCGTTTTTGGAGGTGGTTACACTGTTGCTTGCCATATTCTCACCTCATCAGTACCAGATATAAATATCGCCGTCTGCCCCGCCGGCGGGCGCCGAGGTACCGACGGTAATGCGATCCTGCTTGCCGTCAATCAGCGCCACCGCCTCTTCCACCGCCGTCAGGCTTTCGTCCAGTTGCGGCAATAGGGTCTTGTTGAGATAGTCCCCGATGGCGCGCGGTCCTTGGTCGAACTTGGCCTTGAGCGAAGCCGCCGTTTCGGTCGGACTGTCGGGCAGTTTGGCAATGACCGCCAGATCGGCCGTCAATTTGGTTAATTTCATACTCATTCCTCACTTTACATAACGGATCCACTCGGCCCCGTAGCGCACCGCCGCCACCCCGAACCGTCGGGTCGACGAGAAGCGCAGAGCCAGCGTCAGATAGTCCTTGACATGCAGGGGCAACCGCACCAAATCCTGATCGGAATTGGTAAAAGACAGGGTGGCAAAATCCAGTTTGTTGAAATCCATGCCCCCCAAATGAAAGGTGCACAATTCCTTGGGCGTCCCCCCGTCGGTCACCGTTGATACCGTCACATCGGCATTGGCAATCCGCTTAAGCAGCGCCACCGCACCCACACGGTCGGCTCGCTTGCGCACCGCCGGATCCCCCGCACACTCATCTCTCGTGCAAAAATAACTTTCTATGGGCTCACCCTCATCCTCGGTGCCGCTCCACACCCCTAAGGTCGTGCCTCGGCTCCAGTAGAGCGTCTGCCCATCGCTGTAGATGCGGTCGACGGCCGCATCCCAGATAAACCACTCGTACTCCCGCCGCCCGTCGATGCGGTAGGCGGCACGCCCATCGGCCAGAAACATCAGCCCATCGGCCAGCACGCACAGAAAACTGCCCCACACCGCCATGGCCTGCACCTGACGGGTAATTAGGCCGGTATCGATGAGCGTCGATCTGTGTCCCCAGCCGCCGGCCAGCCCCTCCACGCCACGGGCGGAGAGCCAGACCATATCGTCGAGAAAGGGAACGGCAAAGCCCTGACAACCGACCGTTACGGCCAAATCGACACGGGGATAGACCCGCCCCAGCTCATAGTCCAGACTGGGCTCGTGACGGGTAATGCCCTGCTCGGTAAAGGCGTATAAACAGCCCTCGCCCGCCGCCAGCGCCGTCACTTCGCACTCCCCGACCTTGTAAAAATCGGTGTCGGCAAAGTAGGTAGGGTCGTCCAGACGGCTATGGCGCACCAAACCTTTCTCGGCACCCGCCACAAAAATGCGGTTGTCAAATTGGCAAACCTTGTTGCATTGTGTCAATTTCTGTCGAAAACTGTCGAATGTTGTCGAGAAAGTAACGGTGACATTGTCATCACCCCCCGACGCCGCCTTGGGTGCCGTGGCAAAGGTGACGGTACCCGCCGCCGCCTGCACCGTAAAATTGCTGACGGCCGATCCATCGACGGTGATCAATATGACTTCCTCAATGTTGGTCGCATCGAGGGCGTAGACGGTGGTTTTGCCGTCGCTCCGAAAGGAGTTGATGCGGCGATTGGTGAGCAGGTTGACCGGCTGATGGAGCGTGCCGCCGCCTGAGGGGGCACGGCCGACGCTGGTGGTAGGCACAAACCCCTCCACCGTCTGCAGGGCATAGCCGTCGTAGACATAGTATTCCTGCCCGTCGAGCAACCACAGCCGATCGTTGCCGATAAAACCGACGCTGTCGGCGTCGGCCAGCGTTCCGATCCGCTCCCCGTCGATGCGGTACAGCCCCGTACCCGCATGAATGATGGGGACATTGCGATAGAAATACAGGCCGTGAATAACGGCGCCGAAATCCCGCAGAGCGGTGCGGCCGGGGCGGGTTTCGAGGAAGTCGCTGTAGCCGTCGGTGTAAGTCTTGATCATGTTTTTCATATCGGGTGAGCGGTTGGGGCTGACATAGCGGGACTGGGTGGACAAGTCCACGCCCCCCAGCGCCTCATAGGTCACGCTCACCCGCTTGGATGCAGATGGTATTTTCATTGTTCGCTACCTCTTAATTCTTAATCCTGACCTCTTACCTCCGCCTTTCCCCGCTTATGCGTGGTAAGGCGATTCATCAGGTCATAGGCATCTTCCCGCCAGCGCACCGCTTTGCGCTCGTCCTCATCCTCGAAGACATAAAAGGCGGCAAGCAAGGGCAGCGCTACCGCCGCCTGACGGCTCAGAGAAAGGGTTGTATCGTCGGGCGATTGGGGTGTCAGCGGCTCAGGCAAGGGCTCATCAAAGGCGGCCGCCACAATGACAGCGGCACGGTTGACCGCCTCAACAAAAAGAGCGGGTGATGCCTCGTACCGCTCCTCCCCCTGCGCCCCCAGGCGCAGAATCTCGCCCCGTATCTCGTTCCATGTTTTCATAATCTTCTTCCCCCTTTGAAATAGGTAATAAGGAATCGTGAAGAGGTGTCGGTAGGAAGCTTCGCTTCCCTTTATATAAAAGAAAGCGAAGCTTCCTCCTTTACTTATTCACTATTCACTCTTACCTGCCCTTAGGCATGAGCCTTAATGACGTACATTTCCTTGGGACGAACTACCTTGGCGCCGTAGGTGTCCAAGCCCTTAACGGCATCCTGGAAACGCTGAGCGGGGCGGTAGGCCTCGGTCTGGTTGATCTGACCGGCAAAGGCGATGGCCTTCTTGGTACGGATCATCAGATAGTCGTCGGTGCCGTCGTTATACAGGTTGGTGGAGATCTTGACCATAGCGCCGTTATACATACCCACAATGCCGCGCTTGATCAGGTCAACATTGTCGGTATACAGGTCGGTCAAGGCCTCCTTGAACAGGTTGTAGAACCAAGGGGTCACGGTGATGACCACCTCGTCGTTGATCTTGACGTCGTTGCCCCACAGATAGACAAAGCCGTCATCGACTGCCTTTTTGGCAGCGGCGGCGTCGGAAATGGCCAGCGAGCCGGAAAGTTTGCCGGCATCCACCGCCTTGGAAGCGATGAAACGGTCACGCTCCTGCGCCAGCGCGGCGGCCGACTCCTGCATGAGCGCCGGCATCAAGCCCTCGATGGACTGCGCCTTGTCCACATCGTCCACGCCGAAGTTAAAGAACTTGGCCTGATCAATGTCGAGATACTGCTCGGTATCGGCCACCTCTTCGGGCGCACCGATGTCGGTGCCGTCATAGGTGCCGATGGTGGGGCGGGATACGCCCA
>JAZNSU010000023.1:0-10904 GCA_045591385.1 Eubacteriales bacterium | reverse complement strand
AGAACGACATGGCTACGATCCGACTTTCAATGACACCCGTCATCAGCGCAATCACAAAGGTACGCACCGGTTTGACCCCCACCGCCAGCATCGGCCCAATAATCACCATACCCTCGGGAATATTCTGAAGCGCAATCCCGCCGGCAATCAACAGCGCATGGTTGGTATCCCCCGCGCCAAAACCAACGCCGGCCGCAATCCCCTCGGGCAGGTTGTGAATGGCAATCGCCAAAACAAAAAGTAATACCTTGCTTAGATTGGCATTGTCATGGGTTTCCCTGTCCACTCCCGCCATCTTATGCAGATGCGGCACCAAGCGATCCAACAAATTCAAGCACAGCGCACCGGCGAAAATACCGGCTACCGTCATCACGATGCCCCACTTGCCGCCGTATTCCAGCGAGGGTAGAATCAAGCCGAGCACCGCCGCCGCCAGCATCACACCGGCCGCAAAGGACAAAACAATATCAGAAAATTTATGGGATATCTTCTTAAACAGAAATCCGATAACGGCACCAATGACCGTGGCTCCGCCCACGCCCAAGGCCGTAATCATAACTACATCCATCGTTAACCCCTCCCATAGCCAGTATATGCCGTGTCCTTAAAATCGGCGCATCAGCCGAATATAAAATTCCACCGCACGGCACACCGTATCTAAACGGATATGCTCATTATGCCCATGAATGGATGCTCGCTCCTCATCCGTCAGATCCATGGCCGAGAATCGATAAACCCGATCGGAAATGCGCCCGTAATGACGGGAATCGGAGCATTGCACCATCAAATAGGGTGCCACGATACACCTGTTCCATACCTCACGCACCGACTCACTCAACTTTTCAAAACCATCACAATCCACCGTTGAGATCCGACTGGGCTCCATCGCATCAAACGCTTCGACCTCTACCCCGTCATCGGCTACGCGACGGCGCAACTGCGCCATCACCGATTCGACCGACTCGGCAGGATTGATGCGGATATTGGATACCATCTGCGCCGTCGGAGGAATGACGTTGGCCGCCGCCGATCCCTGCATTTGGGTAAAGGCTACCGTTGTGCGAAGCAGAGCATTGAGATCTCCGCCCGCCGCACGGCAAATACCGTCCAAAACGGGAGAAAACAACCACAGGTTAGCAAAAATCATACGGTATAAAAAGGACGAATGACGCCCCAGCGTATCAAACATTTTAGCGGCAGGCACCGTCATGCGATACGGAAAGGGCTTGCGCACCACGCGCGCACAGGCAGCCATCAACTGCTCCACCGGACCGCACGGCGTAGGCGCTGAAGCATGACCGCCCGCCGACCGTACCCGATACCACACATTCAAATATCCTTTCTCGGCAATGCCGATCATAGCGCAAGGGGCATCTACACCGGGGAATACCTGCTCCACCACAGCACCGCCCTCGTCAAGCACCATCGAGGGGGTAATGCTCTGTTTTTCAAACCAATCCACAATATGCGCCGCCGCAGGCCCGTTGCTCTCCTCCTGCCCCGAAAAGGCAAAATAGATATCCTGTTCCGGCTCAAAGCCTGCCGCAATCAAATGCTCGGCGGCACTCAATATGGCATTGACCGTCACCTTGGTATCGAGCGTGCCTCGCCCCCACATCCGCCCATCCTCGATCACGGCCGAAAAAGGCGGCTTGTCCCAGCCATCTTCCTCTACGGGCACCACATCAAAATGCGCCATCAGCACCAACGGTTCACCCTCACTCTTGCCCTTCCAGCAAAATAGCAAGGCTTTGTCTTCCAATCGCTCATAGCGGCAAGTGGCAAAAACATTCGGATATAATTTAGGAAGCCGGTCGATCAGCTCGTCAAACTCTGCTTTATCCTCTAGTTTTGGATCCATATAGGATATGGTCTTGCACCGCACCAATTCCTGCAAATTGTGAATGGCACGCTCTCGGTCAAGGTCGATCGACTCGACTGTCACCGCATCGGCCGCCTTGGGTGTAAACCGCAAGGTGCGGATCAGAATCACCGCCATAAGAACCAATACTATTCCAATCGGAATGAGAATCCACATATCCGATATCCATCCTTTTACATCGTTTTCTTGTAATTTTCGGGGTTTTGATCCTCATTATAGGTCGGATCGCCGGGGAAAATCCCGCACATCCCCTGCATAATATGATAAGCGCGCGCCTGCAAATCCTTGACCGCTTCGTGTACCCCCAATGCCTTATCGGCGAATATCGGCTCACCGATATGAAGATCGACAAGGGGCGTTTTTACAAAATGTTTAAGCAATCCGCGTCTGGGACGGAAAGAAAAAGCTATAGGAATGATGGGGCGATCGTACTTGACTGCGTACTGAAATACCGACTTCTTAAAGGGGCGAATATCGGGATAGTAAAACCACATCGACCCTTCGGGATAGTAATGCAACCACTTCTTACTCTCCAGCACTTCTTCAATAGCATGTTTAAATTTTACCATCGCCCGCAAACTGTTGGTCGGCACGGGAATGCCGCCCGACATACGAATCAGCGGCCCGTTAGGTCCCACCAAATTCCCGCTCCACGCAGGGAAATGCGCCATGCGGGGCGAAAGAGCCAGCATTACGCAAATAAAATCCCACATAAATACATGATTGGCAATGGTGATCGCACCGTTTTTGAAAGCATCTTTATGCTTTCTCAAATTTTCACGACCATAGATGCGAAGCCCGTGAGTGATCTTGGTCAACCATGACAACACCCCGTGCACCAACACCCAGCAAACCGCACGGCGAATTCCGAACCACAAGCCCTTTTCCAGATAGGGATAATTTTCATCCAAAGTAACGTCCCGTATATGCTTGACGGTGATCATATGTTCATCGCACTTGTCGGGATATTGATAGTCCAGATTATGACGGTAATACATGAAAACTCCTGCTTTCCTATTCTTATTTTCATTATATCAGAATTTTTACCAAATGCCAACTATTTCCGAACAAAAAAGACCATCTTCGAAAAGATGGTCTTTCTACTTATAAAACAATGGCATAATTCTCTGTCACTGTAATCGGTTAATGCCAAAAAATGTACCCCAGCCCCATCAGAATATAGAGCGGACCAAAGCAATACACCATGAACATTTCGGTGTGAGGCACCTTAGTCTGAAAACAGTCGGTAACCGCCAAACACTCCATCACATATGCTCCCGCACCGGCAAAATACCCAATCGCTTTGAGTACATGATAGGCCGAATGCCAAAAAAATGAAGTCACAAAAAAGACCACGGCAAGGCCAACAAACACATTGCGCAAAACCAAAAGTATGTAATCGGCCTTCGGGTGCAGCCCATGGGGCAACTCCTCTTTATCGGGTATGGTGACATCCACCGTGTGCTTGATCGTCTCCAGCAATTTCGGCATATCTCGCCCTCCTTTTGTATCCATTATACCATACAGTATAGACTAACGCAACAAAAGTTGAGCATGTTTTCTATGTAATTTGTGGGAAGCAAAAAGACACCCGATCGGGTGTCTTTTCTGTTGGCAACGATACCATGCCGCCACATATAAGCAGAACCTTATCCCTTTCTGTTTTATAGATTGCGGACACAAGTTGTCTTCTCTTTTTGCGATTTTACTTAACAAAGCAGGCGCTATCTGCGACTCATCTTATCCACAAGGTCTCCATATACAGGGGTAGCCAAACCAAAGCCACCGGATACGGTGAGTATTTGTCCGGTAGTATAGGCAGATTCATCACTTGCAAAATACACAACAGCGGCAGCCATTTCCTCAGGAGTTCCCATTCTTTTTAAAGGGATATGGTGTAAAAACAGTTCTCGAAATCCCTCGGTTAAATTTTTCTCTACGGCATCGGTTGCCGTCATTCCGGGAAGAACGGCATTGCAACGAATATTATTTTTGGCTTCGTGTACGGCAATCAATTTGGTCAGATAATTGATAGCAGCTTTGCTTGTCCCATACGCCACCTGAGAAATGTCCGGGACAAGACCGCCCACAGAGGAGATGTTAATAATGCTACCGCCGCCTTGCTTAGCCATATATTTCACCGCCTCTTTACTGCCCATAAACACACTTCTTATATTTAGATTTACGGTATCCAGAAACACTTCGGTATCGGTATTGCGAAAATCAAGGTCTTTTCCGGGATTTGATGTGCCGAAATTATTAACAAGCACATCCATGCGCCCCGCACTTTTTATAACGTCCTCCACCATGGTAACATACGATTCCGGCTTTCCCGCATCGTTATAAACATATTTTACTTGATAACCCTGCGCCACTAATTCATCGGCTGTACGTTTAGCATGATCTAAATTCCTTGCCGCCATATAAACGGCAGCGCCGTCTCTTGCGCAAGCCTTAACAACCGCAAGGCCGATCCCTCTGGTAGATGCCGTAACCAGCACAACTTTATCCTTTAATCTCATATCCTTACCCCTTTATTATTTTTATAGATTCTCGGCAATAAAAGCACGATATCGATACCGACAGCCACACAAATGATTTCGATAATACTGATAAGCCGAATGGCATTCACAGCGGCAACGGTTTCGCTCAACCCGCTTTCTACATTTGCCGTAACACGATTGGTGAACAACGGCACAAACACCGCTACACCGAGAGGAGCCGCCAAATCCCTGAAAAGTCCGTAGGTGCCTGTTCCCGAACCTGCCGTTTCACTTGGCACACCCGATAGAACCGCCTTCATAAAAATGGTCGCATTACCACCCAAGCCAAAGCCTAAAATGCCAAGCGAAGCCCCCAGCAAAACTACGGAAGAATCCGTTGTAAATAACAACATCAGCGCACAACCGATACCTGTAAGAGTCAGCGAACCGGTGAGCACATATTTCGGCTCATATTTATCAGCAAGGGGTCCTATCAACACAGAGCCCAACGCCATTCCGATATACATAATGGAAATAGCGTATCCGGATATGACGGTGTTTTCCGGTTGCGTGTAGTTGACAAATACAATAATATTCGTCATGTTCGCCTGCATAAGCCCCTGTGTTAAAAACAGAGCAAGTATCGAGAAAAGGAACACTTTGCGTTTCATAAAATCCCATTGTAAAATCGGATTTTTCGCCTTTTTTTCGGCAAATAAAAGACCAAAAAACGAAAGAATTGCAACAATTAAAATTAAGATGAACAATCTGGATGTCCAACCAAAGTTTTGCCCGAAGGACGGCAGACAAAGAAGAATGCCGAAAAATATAATAACAAACAGTGCACCTAGTTTGTCAAAGCCGGCAAGATTGCTTTGCTTTGATGAAGATTTTACCGGTATAAAAAAACACAACAAAAAAACAACGGCGCATATGCCAACACACACCCACATCATAACACGCCATCCGTAGAACTCAATCAATAGGCCGCCGAGTGTCGGACCAAAAATAACGGCACAACTGGATATAAGCATGTAAAGTGAAAAGCCCTTTGCCTGTTTTTCGAGTGGAAATTCCGTTACAATATAGGACATGACCACCGGCGCTATGGCGGCGCTGCCGATACCAACAATAAAACGAGCCATCAGCATAAAAAGGAGCGACGGCGCTACCGCAGTCAGCAGATTTCCAAGTAAAAAAACGGCAATGCCTATGAGTAATGTGGTTCTTCGCCCGATAACATCCCCCAGTTTGCCAAGTATAGGAGCACCGGTTGCCGTCGATATCGCCATGGCCAGCGCTGTCCAGGTCGTATTGTTATAATCAATGTTTAAGTCCTTTACAAAGGTGGGGCCAAGTACAGTAGCAAACCCGCCTATAATACCAACAAGAAACGCTGCGAGAGCAAAAGGCACAAAGCCGGACATATAGTTTTCTCTGTTGTGTATCTTCAAAAAATCACCTCGTTCTAAGGATAGTATAACCTGTTCTGATGTATTTATTTGCTCATCAACGGGCATACTTTGGATGAAGTAACAAATATCAATAAGGAGCATAACTATGTCAATTATTAACAAAGAGGTTTCCGATTTTAAAACCAATGCCTTTCACGCCGGAGAGTTCAAAACGGTTTCTAAGGAAGATATTCTCGGTAAATGGAGCGTTTTCTTTTTCTATCCTGCCGACTTTACCTTTGTTTGTCCCACAGAGCTTGAAGATTTGGCCAACAAATACGAAGAATTCAGAAACATAGGCTGTGAGGTGTATTCCGTATCCACCGACACGCATTTTGTTCATAAAGCATGGCATGATGCTTCCGAGCGCATTAAAAAAATCACTTATCCTATGCTTGCCGATCCCACGCATGCGATCTCGAAGGATTTTGAGGTCCTTATTGAGTCTGACGGCTTGGCTGAGCGTGGCACCTTTATCATCAATCCCGAAGGAAAAATCGTAGGCTACGAGGTAACGGCAGGAAATGTCGGCAGAAACGCCGAGGAACTTTTCCGCAAGGTACAGGCCTGCCAGTTTGTCCATGCACACGGCGATCAGGTCTGCCCCGCCAACTGGAAGCCGGGTGCCGAGACATTAAAACCCAGCCTTGACCTTGTGGGTCAATTATAATGGGGGACGCAAAAAGCTATAACCCCGACAACTTGTATGATGTAGTCGTAGTTGGCGGTGGACCGGCAGGACTTACCGCAGCCCTATATCTTGCCAGAGCCAAATACCGTGTCTTAGTTCTTGAAAAAGAGAAGTTTGGCGGACAAATTACCATTACTGATGAAGTGGTAAATTATCCCGGTCTTGGAAAGGCAAGCGGCAAAGAAATTACAGAGACTATGCATCATCAAGCAGAAGTCTTTGGCGCTGAGTTTTTGTTGGCAGAAGCTGTCGGCTTATCTGTAGATGGCGATGTAAAAACCGTTCATACCAACCATGGCGACTATTACTGTTTCGGCATTTTGATTGCCACCGGTGCGCACCCCAGGATGATCGGTTTTAAGGGAGAAGAAGAATATAAGGGACGTGGCGTAGCCTATTGCGCCACCTGCGACGGAGAATTTTTTACCGGAAAAGAAATCTTTGTCATTGGCGGTGGATATGCCGCCGCTGAGGAAAGCGTATTCTTAACAAAATTTGCTCGGCATGTAACCATACTCATCCGCACCGAGGACTTCACCTGTGCCGCAGCGGTAGCAGATCCGGCTAAAAGCCACGACAAAATCACCATCTTAACCAATACCGTTGTAGAGGAAGTAGCAGGCAAAAACGGGCTTGATTATATACGATATAAAAACACAAAAACCGGTGAGGTTACCGAATACCGAGCCAAGGCCGACGATACTTTCGGCGTGTTTGTATTTGCCGGATATTCTCCTGATACAGCGCTTGTCAAGGGCATTGTAAAACTGAACGAACAAGGCTATATTATCACCGATACGGCGCAAAAAACCAATATTGAGGGACTCTATGCCGCCGGTGACGTCTGCATTAAACCGTTACGACAGGTCGTAACGGCAACCGGAGACGGCGCCTTAGCCGCTACCGAGCTTGAAAAATATGTGGCAACCATGCAGGAAAAAATAGGCTTGCGCCCCAAACCACCCGTCGCTAAAGAGGCGGATACCGCTACCGTAACCGCACCGGTTTCCCAAACGGATTCTTCCGACGAAACCTTTACCGCCGAGATGAAGCAGCAGTTAAACGGCGTATTCAGCAAGATGGAACGCAATTTAATACTAAAGCTTACCCTTGATAACCGCCCCATTTCTATAGAATTAGAGAACTTTATAAAAGAACTTGCCGAACTATCGGAAAAACTCACCGCTACGGTAGTGGAAAGAGATGGCTCCGGCAACCAAGCACCTTGTGTTCGGGTTTATCTTGAAAACGGCGAGGATACCGGTATTGCCTTTCACGGCGTCCCAAGCGGTCATGAGTTCACATCCTTTATTCTCGGACTTTACAACGCTTCCGGTCCCGGACAGAAAATTGATGATCAGACAACACAAGACATTCAAAGCATTAAAACCGCCACCGATATGAAGATATTGGTGTCGTTATCCTGTACCATGTGCCCCGATCTGGTGATTGCCTGCCAACAGATTGCAACGAAAAATCCCTATGTTCGTGCTGAGGTTTTTGATTTGCAACATTTTGAAGAACTGAAAAACAAATACCATGTTATGAGCGTTCCATGCCTAATTATAAATGATAATACGGTATCTTTTGGCAAAAAAACCATAAATCAAGTCATAGAACTCATTCGCAAATAAGTTGATCTTTCATTTTGTCTATACTTTGAGGTTCACTTCAATTAGGTGTCTTTCCTATTGGCGCCTATTGTTGGACTACGACTCGTTACGCTCGAATGCAACTGAATCAGATAAAGACCTCTCGAACCTACGCCCCATACGTTTACGGTGCCCGAAAAAATGATCGGGCGCAGGGGCGCTCCTCCATTTTTTGGACCGCGGCACCAACATTTCGCTCCCTATTTCTGCCACAGGCAGCGGTCGCTCATGTTGCAGATAACAGCCGAGATCCGTCTGCCGAAACAAACCGTCGTAGATTAGAAACGCTGCATAAAATGCCAACAAAAAAGACACCCGATTGGGTGTCTTTTCTGTTGTCTCTCGTCCAACAAGGAACTGGTCAAAAACCGAGGATTTTTTATAAAATTCGGTTTATTTACTTGTAAAGCTTATCATTTTTGAAAAAACAACAAAAGGTTCTTTCCAATCATCGTAGAATCTCAAAATTGTTGAAGAAGATGGCAAATTAAATGTGGATAATTGTTTTGCCGATGTCGGTATAGAGTTCCCTTCTTTCAAATACGCAAGTATAATATTATCGACCTCTTGCTTTGTGTATTTGGCTTTTTTTGTATTTAAAAGTTCTATATTTGCCTGCTCAACAAAAGCATCAAAAGAACCAAAGCGATGCATAATTACTGATAAACTATATGGAAATACTGCAAGGAATGCAGTTCTTGATTCAAACATTGCACCCGCTTTGCTCACTATTTCTTCTGTAGCTGCTAAAATTTCTTCTTTTGAGATAAATTCTTGCCTCTTAGAAACTATAGAACCTATTTCTTCTTGAAATCGTTGCATAGTACCAAAGAAATTATATATTACTTTTGTTGTGGGTAAGCCATTTTCTTTTCGTAAATCTCTCTGTGTGATTTTATCATGTGTTTTCAGATATTTTTTACATACAACAACAACTTTTTCTTTTGACCATAGTTCATAGTTCAAATCTAAACCAAGAGCTATTTTAACGTCGCTGAAGTTTTTGTATTCAGGATAATAAGATAAAATACAGGGCAAAGATGGGAGATTGTTTGCTTTGACTAAATCGGTTTGCTTAAATTTGGGATTTATTTTTGAGTATTCGACTAGACGCTCCCAAATTTTTTCTCTAGTCCAAACAATGTCAAGTTTTATTCCGAAAGCCAACTTTAATTCGTTCATTGAACCATAATATTTTGTAACATACGCAACAGAGGGCAATCCATTTTTATCTCTTGTAAAATCAACTTTTCTTATGTCGCCTTTTTTTTTATGAACTCCCCAACTATCGTATTAAATTTTTCTTTTGTCATTTTCTCGTTTATAATTACCGTTGGCTTAGGTGTAGTGCTTATATCACTATTAATGTTTTCACCAGACATAAATCTTTTCGCCTTTTCCTCTAACAAAAAGTCATGCATCTCTTTATCGCTTTTTGATAAATTACAATCTATACATAATATTTGACAATTATCTAAAGTCGATTTCCCGCCTTTTGCATATGCTAATATATGGTCAAAATGGCATTCAGATTTTGATGTAAGATTCTTACCGCAAAAAGCACATTTTAATTGTCCATTATTTTGTTCTAAATTAGATAGAACTGCTTGATATTGAATACTTTCAGAAAAAAATCTATCGTTCATAAGTACACCCTCCAAAAAAATATTTCAGGAAATATTTTTATTATGTTTTCTAAAATACATTATAAGCAACATTTTAAGGTTTGTCAATATCATACCGCAAAACAAGTGTTTAACACAAACACAAAAAGAAAGACACGATTAAAATCGTGTCTTTCTTTTTGGCGCCTATTGTAGGACTACGACACGCTACGCTCGCATGCATAAGTTCGTCTTAGCCAATCAGGCTTCGCTGACGCTCGCCTTCTTGGAGCCTCACTTATCGAACCTACGGTTCTCGTCCTTGAATTCATTGTGTCAAAGAAAAACACCACCCTGATGGGTGGTGTTTTCTTTGGCGCCTATTGTAGGACTCGAACCTACGACCGTTCGGTTAACAGCCGAATGCTCTACCGACTGAGCTAAATAGGCATAACTCGTTTGTGCCGTGCGGCACATAACGTATCATGAAAACGCTTACGCGTTGTTTGTCAAATAAAAGTGGCCGGCGCCGACCTATCTTCCCGGGACCCTGCGGTCCAAGTATTGTCGGCACTGATGAGCTTAACTTCTGTGTTCGGAATGGGAACAGGTGTGACCTCACCGTCATTGGCACCGGCCTTGTATAACAAGCGCTTTTGCGCGTGCTACCAAACCTTTGGTTTATGCTTTTTGTGTGTTTGTGGTGACCCGTATGGGAATCGAACCCATGTTACCGGCGTGAGAGGGCGATGTCTTAACCGCTTGACCAACGGGCCTTATCCCGCCTTAACAGCTTTCCACAAACTCCCCTTTCGGGGTGGTGCACCTTCAGGGACTCGAACCCGGGACCCACTGATTAAGAGTCAGTTGCTCTACCAACTGAGCTAAAGGTGCATATGTAAGGGCTTTCACTTAGCGCCTTCAAAACTAAACGACACTTTGAAGTATAATTCATGCTTCAAGAACCTTTTTTTGGGTCAAGTCCTCGACCTATTAGTACTGGTCAGCTGAACACATTACTGTGCTTACACCTCCAGCCTATCAACCTTGTCGTCTTCAAGGGGTCTTACTCTATAAAAGATGGGATATCTTATCTTGAGATGGGCTTCACGCTTAGATGCTTTCAGCGTTTATCCCG
>JAZNSU010000022.1:0-11716 GCA_045591385.1 Eubacteriales bacterium | reverse complement strand
GTGTTGGCCTATCTGTTCCCGACATCGGGCACGCCGATCCAGTATGCGCTTGCACAGGTGCTTGGCGGCGGGTTGCTATTGGGTGCGATCTATATGGCGACCGACTATTCCTCCGCGCCCACAACCACACGCGGTAGAATTCTGTATGCCATTGGCTGCGGATTGCTTACCTTTGTATTTCGTAGATTTTCCAATTATCCCGAAGGCGTTTCTTTTGCTATCTTACTGATGAACTCGTTGGCGTGGGCGATTGACGGGATAACCAAACCCAGAAGATTCGGAAAGGGGGGTGCGTTCTATGGCAGACGAGAAGAAGCCGACACAGAAGCGAACAAGGCAGAACCGACCGCAACCACAGACTGAGCAGATCGAAAAGATCGCGGACGAAGCCTTGGCTTCGGTAACGGCAGAGGAATTGCCTGCCGATAACGAGTCTCCCATTGCCCAGATGGAGGCTATGACCCAGATCGAGGAGCAGAAAATGCCGCCTCGTAAAACCCGCATCATGCCCTCTTTCAAGAAGAGAGAGGATGGGGAAAACGGCAATAACGATTTTACGGATATTATGTTGTTCGGTGTGGTGCTGATGGCCATTACCGCCATTGTGGCGGGTTTGTTGGGCTTTATCCACGCCCAGACTAAGCCGATCATTGATCTGCATGAGTCTGAAAAACGGCAGGTGGCATTAGAAGCCATCTTCCCGCAGGCCGATCAGTTTATGGATGCCCAAGAGCAAACATCTGACGGATTTGCCTACAGCGATGCCAATGTCGATTCGGTCTATCTGGTTTACGAAAATAATGAGATTATCGGATATTGTGTCAATGTGCGTGCAGTTGGATATTCCAGCACTCCGATTGAAATGATCGTGGGTAGTGATCTGCTTAATAAGGTAACCGCCATTCAGGTGGTGAACCATTCGGAAACGCCGGGGATCGGTGAGACGGTTATTTCGAGTAATGAGGAGTTCTTTAATCAGTTTGAGGGACTGTCCCGCCCCATTGAGTTTTCCAATCAGGTCACGGCAGTCAGCGGCGCCACATTCACTTCAGACGGTATTAAAAACGGGATCAATGCTGCGCTTACCGCCGTTGATGAGGTGCGTTTGAATATGGCACAACCGGGAGAGGAGGACTAACCATGAGTGAGAAACAACCCAATAAAATCAGTAAAATATTCATGGACGGTATCCTCAATCAGAACCCTGTCTTCGTGCAGTTGCTGGGTATGTGTTCGGCGCTGGCCATTACCGTTAGTGTAAAGAACGGTTTCTTTATGGGGCTTGCCGTTACTGCAGTTTTGATGGGAGCCAACCTGGTTATTTCCTTGCTTCGTTCCGTGATTCCCAATCAGATTCGTATTGCCGCTTTTATTGTCATTATCTCGGGCTTTGTTACGGCGATTGAGATGTTGCTGGAAGCCTATCTGCCGGATGTATCCGAGGCGTTAGGTTTGTTTATCCCATTGATCGTGGTAAACTGTATCATTTTAGCCCGTGCCGAGAGTTTTGCTTCTAAGAATAACCCGTTTATGTCGGTACTCGATGGCTTGTCCATGGGTATCGGGTATACGCTTGTTGTGGTAATCGTTTCGGCTGTGCGTGAGATTTTGGGCTCGGGAAAGATCCTTGGCTGGGATTTTGCGCAGTACATCGGATATGAACCGGCTGTGATCATGATCCTGCCTGCCGGCGGTTTCTTGGTACTTGGTTTCTTGATTGCCGCTTTCAATAAGCTTTCCGATAAGTGGAAAGGAGGCGACAACTGATGCTGCAAACCTATTTTTCGGTGGCGATTACCACCATCTTTATTGAGAACTACGTACTGGTACAGTTTTTAGGTGTCTGTCCGTTCTTAGGGGTTTCCAAGAAA
This sequence comes from Eubacteriales bacterium, assembly GCA_045591385.1. Classification (GTDB taxonomy): domain Bacteria; phylum Bacillota; class Clostridia; order Oscillospirales; family UMGS1783; genus CAKSHC01. The sequence continues at coordinate 9,845 of JAZNSU010000022.1, read as the reverse complement.
CGGAGCACGGCTGTCGGCATGGGCATGGCGGTTATCTTTACCATGACCCTCTCGTCGATGGTTACATGGCTGGTCAATACCTTTGTATTGGTGCCGTATGATCTGGAATATCTGCAGACGATCTCCTTTATTCTGATCATTGCTTCTTTGGTGCAGTTTATTGAACTGTTCTTAAAAAAGATGATCCCGTCCCTCTATCGGGCGCTGGGTATCTATCTGCCTTTGATTACCACCAACTGTGCTGTTCTTGGATCGGCCATTCTGGGGATCCAGCGCCAGTATGATTTCGGTCTGGCTACCTTCTATGGCTTTGTTTCGGGCGTGTCGTTCCTGTTGGCCATCTTCATTTTCTCCTGCGTGCGGGAAAGAATTGAACTCAACGATATTCCCAAACCGTTCAAGGGATTTCCGATCGCCTTGATTACGGCGGCGTTATTAGCCATTGCCTTCTCCGGATTTTCCGGTATGAAGATATTCGGATAAGGAGGGAAAAGGGATGACAGTATTTGAACAGGTCTTGCGTGCCCTTATCCCGTTGGGTGTCTTCGGGCTGATCTTTGGCGCTTTGCTTGGCGTGGCCAGTAAAGCCTTTAAGGTCAAGGTGGATAAGCGTATTGATGAGATCAAGAATGTTTTACCCGGTGCCAACTGCGGCGCCTGCGGCTATGCCGGTTGTGCCAACTATGCCGAAGCAATCGTGAATGATCATGTGCCCGGCAACAAATGTATGGCGGCTCCTCCTGAGGTTACCGATCAGATCGGTAAAATTATGGGTACTGAGAACCCAACGAGCACCGTTCGTATGCGTGCACAGGTCATGTGTTCGGGTACCAACGATCTGGCCCGTCATAAGTTCCAATATGACGGTCTGATGGATTGCGTATCGGTATCCCGTATCGGTGGCGGTGACAAGGAGTGTCCTTACGGCTGTTTAGGCTATGGTACGTGCGTGCGCGTCTGTCCGTTTGGCGCGATCAAGATCGAAAACGGTGTGGCGGTGGTGGAATATGAAAAGTGCGTAGGATGCGGCCTGTGTGCCAACGCCTGCCCGAAACATATTATTCACCTTGTCCCGTTCTCCGGTCAGTATTGGGTGGGCTGTTCTTCCCGTGATAACGGTAAGATGGTTCGCTCCTATTGCCAGATCGGTTGTATCGGATGCGGTATCTGTCAGAAAAACTGCCCGACTGACGCCATTAAGGTAGTCAACGGGTTGGCGGAAATTGATTATGACCGATGTATCCAATGCGGAACCTGCTTTGAGAAATGTCCCAGAAGCACGATATGGTTCGGCGAATTTCAAATGGAACACGGGGATACCCGTCAATAACATAAAACCTCCGAACTTGGTTCGGAGGTTTTTGCATAGTAAGAAAGGATGTGGATAAACTAAACATAACATAATGATAGGAGAACCAAACATGAGTAAGATCAAGGTTGTGCAGTACGGTTGCGGAAAAATGAGTAAATATATCCTGCGTTATCTCTACGATAAAGGGGCGCAGGTAGTGGGTGCTATTGATATTGATCCGCAGATTATCGGTATGGATATCGGTGATTATGCGGAACTCGGTTTTAAGACGGGCATATTGATCAGTGACGATGCCGATGCGGTATTGGACAGTGTCGATGCCGATATTGCCATTGTGACATTGTTCAGTTTTGTGGGGGATTGTTATGAGCATTATGTCAAATGCCTAAGCCGAGGCATTAATGTGATCACTACTTGCGAGGAAGCCACATACAGTTGGACAAGTGATCCGATCCGTACCAACAAGTTGGATAAGTTAGCCAAGGATAATGCCTGTACTTTTGTAGGAAGCGGCATGGAAGATATTTTTTGGGTTAATGCCGTAGCTCACATTGCCGCCGGTTGCCATCACATTTCGCGCATTGAGGGCGCCGTCAGTTACAATGTGGAAGATTACGGGTTGGCGTTGGCTAAAGCGCATGGGGTTGGGCTGACCTACGATGAGTTTCAGCAAAAGATCGGGGAGCCGGAACCGTTCGAGCCCTCTTATGTCTGGAACTCCAATGAAGCCTTGGCGCAAAAAATGGGTTGGACGATCCAGTCGCAAACCCAAAAACATGTTCCGTATTTTGAAAAAGAGAGCGTATATTCCTCTACTCTTGGCCGTGAGATTACCGAGGGGCAGTGTCTGGGGATGGCGGCCATTGTGGAGACCTATACTCATCAAGGACCCGTGATCCAGACCCGTTGCATCGGTAAGGTATACGGAGAGGGCGATGGGGATATGTGTCAATGGCGGATGATCGGCGAACCGGAAACCGAGTTTCAGGTGGTGAAACCTGCCACGGTCGAGCATACTTGTGCCACGGTTGTAAACCGTATTCCCAGCGTGTTACGCGCACCTGCGGGTGTGGTTACGGTGGATCAATTGGAGCCGATCGAATTTCTGACCTATCCTATGGAATTTTACTGTTAAAGACAGGCGGCAGAGGTTCTGCCGCCATCTTTGCATATTTGCGCACCCTTTCGAATAAGTTATAAAGACAGGAGGGTGAGTGTATGAGAATTGTAGTGTTTCGTAAGAATGCCGTGATTGCAACCATAGTATTGGCGGTTGTGACCTTGGCGGCTGTGATCTTTTCGGGGAGTGTCGTGCAAAGCGCCATGAGCACAACGGCATCTGCCCGAAGCCTTCCCATTTACAGCGTAAAGCGTGACGATAATAAAGCCTCCATCTCCTTTGATGCGGCATGGGGCAATGAAGATACGCAGCAGATTATAGATATTTTAGCCAAGTATGAGGTCAAGGCCACATTCTTTGTAGTGGGAGAGTGGGTGGATAAATATCCCGAATCGGTCAAAGCCCTGCACGATGCCGGTCATGAGGTCATGAATCATTCCGATACCCATCCGTATATGACTAAACTATCTGCCGAGGATATGCTAAAACAGGTCAATGGTTGTTCCGATAAAATCGAAAAGGTGACCGGCGTGCGCCCACATTTGTTCCGTCCGCCTTACGGCGATTATAACGATCAGGTTGTGGATACCTTATTAGAAAATGGTTATTATACCATTCAATGGTCGATCGATAGTCTGGATTGGAAAGACCTATCGGCTAAAGAAATTACCGCTCGGGTTACCGATAAGATGGAAGCCGGTTCGATTACTTTATTCCACAATGCGGCGTTACATACACCGGAAGCGTTGCCGTCCATCCTGGAGTACGCCAAGGAGAAAGGTATTGAGTTAGTAAAGATATCGGAATTGATCTACACGGAAAACTATAAAATGGATCATACGGGGCAACAATATCAAATAGAACAACCCAAGGAAACGGTAGGAGTATAAATCATGGTAAAGGTACTAATGATACCCAGCAAAAATTTTGACCCCCGTCAGTTTATAGAGATTGTTCGAAGTCGCCGAGAGATTCTGTATGTTTCGGCCGATTCGGGTGCCGTGTGCGGGGAAGCGGCAACGCAGCTGCTGATACTGGAACTGCGTAACATGGCCGGTCCATGTGATTTCGGCGCCGATATTGTGCTGATCGGTAATGATGTTGCTGATATTCATGACCTGCCATGCGGTTGCATAAAGGAGAATGCACTTGTGGTGTTTGATCCAGCGGATGCCATTCATTGTCGTTTTATCGAGAAGCGTGGTCTGCGTCCCGTCACCTGCGGAGTGGGAGAGAGAAATACCCTTTCAATTTCCAGCATTGCCGATGATTCCATTGTGCTGACGGTTGGACGGGATGTGCAAAAAGTAAACGGGGAATTGATTGAGATACAAGATCATGTGTATCATGCGCAGATCTGGGATGTGCCCTCTGCCATACTGGCGTGCGCGTTGTTATTGTTGACACAGGAGAAAGAGGAACTATGAACTGTATAAATTCAGTATTCTTACGCGGCGTGGTGGAACAGGCGCCCATGGCGGGCCATCAGGCTTACGGCGAAAACTTTTACACGTTTATCTTACGCGTCAATCGCTTAAGCGGTCAACCGGATCGGATATCCGTGATCGTGTCCGAACGTTTGTTTCCCGGTCGTTATGTGGGCGTTGGCGACCTATTGGAGATTACGGGCGAGTTTCGCTCGAAGAATATGGATGTAGATGGGCGTCGTCGTTTGATTTTATATGTTTTTGCGCAGGATATTCAGATCTGTATTGAACCGTTAGAACATGAAAACAAAATTGAATTGGCCGGTTTTTTATGTAAGATGCCGATTCATCGTCGAACGCCGCTCGGTCGCGAAATTGCCGATATCATGCTGGCGGTCAATCGTCGGTACGGTCGATGTGACTATATTCCATGTTTGGCGTGGGGCAGGGATTCGGTATTTGTGCAATCATTGCGCCAATCGGATATGTTGCATATTGTTGGGCGGATCCAGAGTCGAAATTACATAAAGAAAACTGAAGCAGGTGAGAGGGAAATGACAGCATGGGAGATCTCCTGTTCGCATATTGAGGTTCTGGATTAACAGATATTTCAAATCATATTGACGGTCGAGAGGAGCAAAATAATAGCGCAACCACTAAACTTTTGAAAAGGAGAAACATCAATGAGCGCTATGGTTCCCTCGGCTAAAGAAGCCATGAATCGTTTTAAGATGGAATGTGCTAACGAAGTTGGCGTCAATCTTAAGCAGGGCTATAACGGCGACCTGACCTCCAAGCAGGCCGGTTCGATCGGTGGCCAGATGGTTAAGAAGATGATCAAGTCCGTTGAAGAAAGCATGTAACATTCTGTGATAGAAGACCGGGAAGTTTCCCGGTCTTTTATCTTGTAAAAAATGATTGTAATCCCCCTGAAAATCTGTTACAATATAAGAATAGTATGCAAGGGGGCGCAATCGATATTATGAAAGATATATTCGCATCCATTGAACAACTATATCCGTCATTTTCTAAGGGGCAGAAGGCGATTGCTGACTATCTTTTGGCGCATTACGAAAAGGCGGCTTTTATGACGGCGGCTAAACTGGGACAAGCTGTTGGTGTCAGTGAATCAACCGTCGTGCGCTTTGTCACGGAACTTGGTTTTGAGAGTTATCAGGGGCTTAAGCAGGCCTTGCATCAGCTCAGCCGTAATCGCCTCACGGCCTTGCAACGGGTTCAGATCACCGAGGAGCGTATCCGTGACGACGGCGTGCTCGGTAGTGTGCTTTCCAACGATATTATCAATATCAGCCAAACGCTGGCGCATATCGATCCGGTTGAATTTGAATCGGCTATTGAAAAAATCGTGGCCGCGCGCAATGTATATATTATTGGTGTGCGTACGGCCAGTATGTTATCCGAATTTTTGGGGTATAATCTAAATCTGATTTGCGATAATATCCGTCCGGTCAACGCCTCGGGTACCGAGGAAGTGTTTGAGCAGATTGTCCGTATCGGGCAGGGGGATGTGATTATCGGTATCAGTTTTCCTCGTTATTCTCAGCGTACCATCCGCGCTCTCAATTTCGCGCGCGATCGGGGGGCTGATGTTATTGCCGTCACCGATGCCCCGTCTTCGCCTTTGGCGCAATTTGCCACCAATTTATTATTGGCGCGAAGCGATATGGCGTCCTTTGTGGATTCATTAACTGCGCCGATGAGCCTAATCAATGCCCTCATTGTGGGCGTTACTATGAAGCGTCGGCAGGAGATCGAAAAACGACTGGGCGAATTAGAACAGATTTGGGATGAATATCAGGTTTATGAGAAGCAGGACGGAGGTCGCGCCGATGTCTGATATTGCCATTATCGGCGGCGGAGCGGCGGGATTGATGGCGGCATCTCTTTTGGCGCAAGCCGGTGTCCCTTGTGATCTTTTTGAAAAAAAGGATCGGTTTGGGCTGAAGATCGGCATTACCGGAAAAGGAAGATGCAATCTTACCAACGCTTGTGATGCCGACCGTTTTCGGGCGAACATCATGAAAGGTGATCGGTTTTTATACAGCGCGCTGTCCCGCTATGATAATATGTGGTTGATGGACTATTTCCGTGATCGAGGACAGGCCTTAAAAATCGAGCGGGGTGATCGGGTGTTCCCCGTATCCGATCGGGCGCTGGATGTAGTCGGAACTTTGCTTAAAGCCTGCGACGAGCGGTATGTTACCCGCATAAAAGAAGAAGTAATTGAGATAACGGCGAATGATGGTTTTACCGTTGTCACCAAAGGAAAAGAACGCCGATACGAAAAGGTGTTATTGGCTACGGGCGGGCTTTCCTATCCCCAGACGGGGAGTAGTGGCGACGGATACCGATTTGCCAAAGCCTTGGGCCATTCGATCCAGATGCCGACGCCGTCTTTGGTCGGTTTGCATTGTGCGGGAGATGAGTGCTCCCGTATGAGCGGTTTGGGGCTTAAAAATGTGACTCTGACTCTTTTGAACGAAAAAAGAAAGGTATTATACTCAGAGATGGGCGAGGCGTTATTCACGCATTTTGGTCTGTCCGGCCCTCTTGTATTAACGGCATCCTCATACATAGCCCACAAAAAGCCGGAAAAGGCTACGATATCTTTAGATCTTAAACCGGGGCTGTCCATGGATATGTTGGATCAGCGCTTACTGCGAGATTTTTCGGAGCAAAAGAATAAGAGTTTTCGCAATAGTCTTGGTAAACTGTTGCCGTCCAGTTTGATTCCTGTCTTGATTGAGCGTAGCGGGATCGATCCCGATAAGCAGGTCAATGCCGTATCTCGTGAGGAGCGGCAGCGGCTTTGCTCGTTGATCAAGAATTTTTCCTTTACCGTTATCGGAACCCGTCCGATCGAAGAGGCTGTGGTAACGGCAGGTGGGGTAACCTTAAAGGAAATTGATCCGAAAACCATGCAATCCAAATTGGTGGATGGATTATATTTTGCCGGTGAGGTTATGGATATTGATGCCTTAACGGGTGGATTTAATTTGCAATTAGCATTTACAACGGCGGCTGCGGCGGCAGAAGCCATGATAAACGGAGGTTGAGAGTATGCCTGTAAATATTGCAATTGATGGCCCTTCGGGAGCGGGCAAGAGCAGTACGGCCAAAGCGTTGGCTAAACAGTTGGGGTATTTGTATATTGATACCGGTGCCCTGTATCGGGCTATCGGATTATATGCCATCCGTCAGAATGTGACGGACATGAAAAGTGCCGATCTGGTGGCTCCTTTATTGGCGGATATAGATGTTAGTCTGCGTTTTGTCGAGGGAGAACAACGCGTATATCTCAATGGGGAAGATGTATCGGGCTTGATTCGCACGCAACCGGTCGCACAGGCGGCGTCTGACGTGTCGGCTCATCCGGTTGTTCGTACTTTCTTGCTGGATCTGCAGCGAAAAATGGCGGCAGAACACAACGTTTTGATGGATGGACGTGATATCGGCACGGTCATTTTACCGCAGGCACAGGTTAAATTTTTCCTTACTGCCAATGCATCGGCTCGTGCTCACCGTCGCACATTGGAATTGCAGGCTAAGGGGATAGCGGCCGATTTTGAAACGATACTGCGCGAGATTGAGCAGCGGGATGCCAACGATTCTTCCCGTGCTACTGCACCGCTAAAGGCGGCGGATGATGCTGTACTGGTAGATAATTCCGATATGAATGAAGAGCAAACGGTTGAGTATATGTGCCGTATCATCAAGGAGAAACTCGGATGATGTACAAGATTTTACGACCGATTGCATGGCTTTTGATGAAAGTCTTATTCTTTCATAAGACGATCGGTGCTGAGCGAGTAAAGGTTGATGGGGGATGTATATTCACCTGCAACCATATGTCCTTGATGGATCCTGTTTTTTTGGGTCTTGGAGTAAAAAAGCGTACGGTTCACTATATGGCCAAGGCGGAGATATTTAAAGGGAAGTTGGCGACATGGTTCTTCCATTCGATGGGCGCTTTTCCCGTTAAACGGGGATCTAAGGATATTTCGGCCATCAAAAACGGCATTGATATGATCGAAAAAGGGCATTATATCGGCATTTTTCCACAGGGCAAACGGGTAAAGGGCGAAGCGTTAACCCGCTATAAGACGGGGTTTGCGTTGCTCGCCATCCGCAGCGGTTGTCCGATTGTGCCGGTGTATGTCAAAACCAAAAATCAGCGGTTGCGTCCCTTCCGTCGGGTTACCGTGATCTTCGGTGAGCCTGTGAACGTGGAACAACTAGGGTATACCGATGGATCGGCCGAAAATCTGCATCAGATGGCGCAGCGGCTGATGGAAATGACCGAAGAGTTGGCAAAAACGGCATGAAACAGATTATAGTAGCCAAATCGGCAGGATTTTGTTTTGGCGTCAACCGCGCCGTAACGCGGGCGCAGGAGTTGATGCAGGAAAGGGGACGGATGACCGTCACATACGGTGAACTGATCCACAACCCCGATGTGCTCAAGCGACTGGAAGAGGGCGGGATATGCCGCATCGATCAGGTGGAGCAGGTGGAAAAAGATATGCGGGTCATCGTACGGGCGCACGGCGTCGGGCAGACGGTCAAGGATGAGATCGTAGCGGCGGGCGGCACGGTAGAGGATATGACCTGTCCGTTTGTTGCGCGCATCCAACAGTTGGCGGCGAAAGCCAGCGAGGAAAAAAGAGCCTTTATTATTGCAGGTGATGATGGGCATCCGGAGGTAAACGGCATCCGCGGACACTATTTTTCTGATGATTTTTACGTCATTTCGAGCGAAAATGAGGCAAAAAAACTATTTTCGGAGCATGATTTTTCGGCAAAATCACCTATTTTAGCGGCACAAACGACATTTAATGAGGCCATTTGGAAAAATATTTGTAAAGAATTTCGCAAGAAAGACTATACAAACGCCCAAATTTTTGATACAATATGCTTTGCCACGTATGAACGGCAACTGGAAGCCGAGCAACTTGCGGCTCGGTGTGACGGAATGATCGTGATCGGCGGTCGCAACAGTGCGAACACGGCGCGCCTTTATGAGATATGCCGCAGCCGATGCGAGAACACCGTTTTGATTCAGGATGTGTCGGAGTTATGTGTGTCAAAATTCAAAAACAATAATCTGATTGGGATAACAGCGGGCGCCTCTACTCCCGTCTGGATTATCGAGGAGGTAGTATTCACCATGGAAGAAAACATCAAAAACATGGAAGCTCAGGAGGAAATTTCGTTCGAAGAGGCATTGAACGAATCCTTCAAAACCGTTCGCAGAGGAGAAATCGTTACCGGTATCATTATGGCTGTTATGCCGAATGAGATTCAGGTAGATGTGGGTGCCAAGTATACCGGCATTCTGCCCACCGATGAATTGTCTGCAAGTTTTGCCGATGTGGCGGCTCAGTTCAAAGTGGGCGACACCATTGAGGCTCAGGTTATCAAGACTAACGATGTGGAAGGTACGGCAACTCTCAGCCGCAAGCGTATGGAAGCTCAGAAGGCTTGGCAGCAGATCAGCGACGCCGAAGAAAGCGGCGCCATTCTGGCCGGCAAGATATCCAGCGCGGTTAACGGCGGCGTGGTTGTAACCTACGAATCCAACCGCATCTTCATCCCTGCTTCGCAGATTACATCCGATCGTGAAGCGGATCTGTCCCTGTTTGTCGGACAGACGGTTCAGTTTAAGATCATCGAGGTTGACAAGCGTCGCAGACGCGTGATCGGCTCGGTTAAGCGTGCTTCTTCTGAAATGAGAAAAGAAGCCCGTGAGAAGATTTTGGCTGAAATCGAAGTCGGTAAGCATTATGAGGAAGTCGGATCGTAGCCATGTCGTTCTGTGGGCCAAGGAGTTGACTGCCTTATTTGTCTTCCTAAGACCGCTTGGCCCTCCGACTTATCGGCTCGGTTAAGCGTGCTTCTTCTGAAATGAGAAAAGAAGCCCGTGAGAAGATTTTGGCTGAAATCGAAGTCGGTAAGCATTATGAGG
>JAZNSU010000021.1:0-2227 GCA_045591385.1 Eubacteriales bacterium | reverse complement strand
TCCGTACTGGACGGGCAAGGTGTTCCATGCCAAGAAAAAGGGAGGGAAGGACAATGCTTAAGTTAGAGAATGTATCCAAGACCTTCAATCCCGGTACTGTCAATGCCAAAACGGCACTGGACGGACTGAATCTGACCTTGAATGAGGGCGATTTTGTTACCGTAATCGGTGGTAACGGCGCCGGTAAGTCCACCATGCTCAATGCGGTGGCCGGCGTGTTTTCCGTGGATGAAGGGCAGATCTTCATTGACGGCAAAGATGTTACCAAATTGCCGGAATATAAGCGTGCCAAATATTTGGGGCGTGTCTTTCAGGATCCGATGATGGGCACGGCGCCCACCATGCAGATCGAGGAAAATCTGGCATTGGCCGCCCGCCGCGGAAAATTCCGTGGTCTGGGCTGGGGTATTACCAAAGCCGAGCGTAAGGTGTACGCCGAACTGCTTGCCGATCTGGAACTGGGTCTGGAAAATCGCATGACGGCGAAAGTCGGTCTGCTTTCGGGCGGACAACGGCAGGCATTGACTCTGTTGATGGCTTCTCTGCAGAAACCGAAACTGCTCCTGCTCGATGAACATACGGCGGCGCTTGACCCGAAAACAGCGGCCAAGGTGTTGGAACTGTCCCAGCGCATCGTAGAACGGGATAATTTGACTACGCTGATGATCACTCACAATATGAAAGATGCCATTACCTACGGCAACCGTCTGATCATGATGGATGCCGGTCGGGTGGTGCTGGATGTCAGCGGAGAGGATAAAAAGAAACTCACCGTGGCTGAATTGATCGAACATTTCGGCAAAGCCAGTAGTGAGGCCACCGACAAAATGTTACTTTCTTAATGTAAAAGCCGAAAAGCGGATGCTTTTCGGCTTTTCTTTCATGTAACGCTAAAAGTTTGTCGAAAAGACTTGCATTTTAATTGGGATAATTATATAATATCTACGGAAAACAGAGTTCGACAATTTAACCCTCGGGTCTTATTGTAGATTTCTGTTTTTTGTTTTTCTGAAAGGCGGATAGGCTATGAAAGCACTGGAAGAAAAAATCCTAAAAGAGGGGCAGGTTCTGCCTGGTGACATTCTGAAAGTCGGCTCCTTTCTCAATCAGCAGTTGGACTGCGATTTTCTGATGGAAATGGGTCGCGAGGTCGCGCGGCTGTATGCCGATGCGGGTGTCACCAAAGTGCTTACGGTAGAGGCGTCGGGCATTGCCATTGCAGTGGCGGTGGGTGCGGTGATGCATCTGCCTGTTGTTTTTGCCAAGAAATACCGTACCGGCAACGTGTCGGGTGAAACCTATTCGGCTCTGGTCCATTCTTACACCCACGGCAACGATTATAATATGGTCATCGCCAAGGAATATCTGTCGGCCGACGATACGGTGCTGATTGTAGACGATTTTCTGGCCAAGGGCGCAGCCGTGGAAGGGTTAATGGATGTGGCGGCTCAAGCGGGCGCTAAGGTTGCCGGCGCGGCCATCGCCATTGAAAAGGGCTTTCAGGAAGGCGGCAAGCGGTTGCGGGCGACCGGAATACGGGTCGAATCGCTGGCCATTGTCGAAAGTATGCACGACGGAAAGTTGGAATTCCGTCCCCAATGATGTATGTAATACATTTACATAAAAAAATTTTAAGGAGAAAACACCAATGAAAAAGATCCTTGCTGTGATCCTCGCTGCTGTTATGCTGGTCTCTCTGGCCGCTTGCGGTGGCACCACCTCTGAGTCTGATGGCTCTGCTGACGGTTCGGCTTATGCCGACATCAAGATCGGTTTCATCTTCTTGCATGATGAAAACTCGACCTATGACAAGAACTTCATCGACGCCGCTAAGCGCGCCAAGGAAGCTCTCGGTCTGACTGATGACCAGGTTGTCATCAAGGTTGACATCGATGAGTCTGCCGAATGCTATGAAACTGCCTGCGAACTGGCAGAAGACGGCTGCAACATCATCTTTGCCGACTCTTTCGGTCATGAAGACTACATGATCCAGGCCGCTAAGGAGTATCCGGAAGTCGAGTTCTGCCATGCTACCGGCACCAAGGCTCACACCGAAAATCTGGCCAACTTCCACAACGCGTTCGCTTCCATCTATGAAGGCCGTTTCCTGGCCGGTGTTGTAGCCGGTATGAAACTCAAGGAGATCGGCGAAACCAAGATGGGTTATGTCGGCGCTAAGCCCTACGCCGAAGTGAAGTCGGGTCTGACCTCCTTCTACTTGGGCGCT
>JAZNSU010000020.1:0-11187 GCA_045591385.1 Eubacteriales bacterium | reverse complement strand
CATCGGCCCCATCGCAATATAGAATAGGGGAATGGTGATGCAGGCACTCACGATCAGGCGAATGCGCAGCATTTTGCGTTCTCTGGCCAGATCACTTTCGTTACGGGCAATAAAAAAGCCGCATTTCTTAACAGCCGTTTCTATGTCGGCCATCGAAATTCGCTTCTCGTCATAGTCCACTACCGCAATCTCGGTGGCAATGTTGACGGTGGCTTGATGAATGCCATCCTTTTTATTCAGGGCGCGCTGCAAGGCAGACGAACAGGCCGCACAATGCATACCGCCGATTTTTAATCGAACCGTTTTCATGGTATCACCTCTATCGATATTATATACTTCTTATGTATACTTTTCAAGTTTTTTTGTGTGCCTTGTCATTTTTTTTACGGTTTGTCCGTATGATGGGGGTAGGGAGGAGTGCCATATGAAGAAAAAACAAATCGTATCGGGTATATTGCTCGGTATTTTTTTGAGCGGTCTTTTGGTGTGGGGTGCTCTGACGCCGATTCGTAAGTCTTTTGATCAAGTCACCCCGCCGACACCTCCGCCGCAAAAGGTAAACGGGGTGTGGGTAGCCACCACCAACGGGTTGGATTTTCCCTCACAACCCAATTTAACTGCCGAGCAGTTAAAAGTGGAGATCGACACCATATTGCAGGATATCCAATCCTGGGGTATGAATACGGTGATTTTTCAGGTGCGCCCCGCCTGCGATGCTTTGTATGCATCGGATGTTTTTCCTGTTTCCTCGGTGCTCAGTTCCGCGTATGCATTACCCGACGGCTTTGATCCGCTAACCTATATCGTGCAGGCGGCGCATGAGCGGGATCTAAAACTGCACGCATGGATCAACCCCCTACGGGTGACGACAGGTACCGCCGAACAACCCGCACACGATCTGAGTGTGCTGCCTGAAACCAGCCCCGCCCGTCAACATCCCGAATGGGTGGTCAGTTATGCCGACGGACGGATGTATTTCGATGCGGGTCACCCCGAGGTGCGGCAGTTGGTGGCAGACGGAGTCAAAGAGATTCTCGATCGGTATGAGGTGGACGGCATTCATTTTGACGATTATTTTTACCCCTATCCGCATGAGGGTGCTACCTTTGACGATGCGGCTACCTACGCCAAGTACGGCGAGGGGAAAAGTTTGGAAGACTGGCGTCGGGACAATATCAACGCCATGATTCAGCAAATCCATGACTTAGTGGAAGAATATGAGCGGGATGTTGCGTTTGGCGTATCGCCCTTTGCTGTTTGGAAAAATCAGGCGTCCGACCCGCTGGGGAGCGCCACTCGGGCAGGGGTCGAAACCTATTTTGATCTGTATGCCGATACTCGCTTGTGGGTCAAGGAAGGCTGGCTGGATTATATCTGTCCCCAGATCTATTGGTCATTTGAACAGGAACCCGCTCCCTTTGATGTCGTGTTCGATTGGTGGGCTGACTGTGTCAAGGATACGTCGGTCGATCTGTGGGTCGGTCACGCCTTTTATAAGCAGGGCACCGACCAACCCGGTTGGGATGATGCCAAGCAGACGCTAAGACAGATCGAATATATCGCCGCCCATGCCGAGTATGACGGGAGCATCTTTTTCCGCTATCAGCATATCAAGTCCGATCCTATCGGCGCCACAACCGCCATGATGCAAAAAACATCTTGAAAAATCCAAAAAAGAAGTATATAATATATAGGTTAATAAAAGTCGGAGGGAAAATCATGTCCGGACATTCCAAATGGAACAACATCAAACATAAAAAAGAAAAAGCCGATGCCCAGAGAGGCAAGATATTTACTAAGGTCGGCCGTGAGATTGCCGTATGCGTCAAGCAAGGCGGGCCCGATCCTACCATGAATACCCGCCTTAAGGATATTATTGCCAAGGCCAAGGCCAACAATGTGCCCAACGATAATATCGAACGTATCATTAAAAAGGCGGCCGGTGAGGGTGACGGCAATAACTATGAAGATATTACCTATGAGGGATACGGTCCTAACGGTACCGCCGTCATTGTCAAGACCTTGACCGATAACCGCAACCGTACCGCCGGTGATCTTCGCCATTATTTCGATAAATTCGGCGGCAACCTCGGTCAGAGCGGCTCGGTATCGTGGCAGTTCAAAACCAAGGGGCTGATCGTCATCGAGGCGGAAGACGTGGATGAGGATGAATTGATGGAGATTGCTCTTGAATCGGGCGCCGACGATATCTCCAATGAGGGCGAGGTCTTTGAGGTTTATACCGATCCTGCTGATTTCTCAGTGGTGCTGGAGGGTATCCAAGCCGCCGCAAAATACAACATTTTGTCGGCACAGGTGGAAATGATCCCCGATACCTATATTACCCTCACCGATGAGGATAGCATCAAGAATATGCAGAAATTGTTGGATATCCTTAACGATAACGACGACGTGCAGGAAGTCTATCATAACTGCGACAACGACGATATCGAATAATTTTGAAAAATTTTGTTTTTTACTATTGCAATTTGTGGGATTGTGTGTTATAATTCCACACGTTGCATATCCGGGTGTGGCGCAGTTTGGTAGCGCGCTACCTTGGGGTGGTAGAGGCCGTGGGTTCAAGTCCCGCCACTCGGACCAGCAAAAAGAAGAGTACAGCGAAAGCTGTACTCTTTCTTTTTGCCGTTTGATAAAATGGACTTAAAGCCCTCGGCTCGCCCGCAGGCGAGAAGTCCCGCCTCGAAAAACACCGATTTAACGTGTCAATTTACGAATGAATTTACGAACGAAAAACAGGAATTCAGATGAATTCATATACTGTAGGGGAGGTGATGACATGCGTGAAATCCCCTACAATCGCATAGCGGCAGTAGCCTATGCCCGCCGCTGGGCCAACGCCCGCAACCCCGAGTATTATAACTTTGATGAACTGGGCGGCGACTGCACCAACTTTGCCTCACAATGCCTATTCGCCGGCTGTGGCGTCATGAACTATACCCCCGATGTCGGATGGTACTATCTGTCCTTAAATGATCGCAGCCCCTCGTGGACGGGCGTGGAATTTCTCTATGATTTTTTGGTCAATAACCGCTCGGTCGGCCCTTATGGGCGGCGTGTACCGATCGAGCAACTGGTGGCGGGCGATCTGATCCAACTGGGCCGTGCCGACGGCAGTTTCTACCACACCCTCGTCGTGCTCTCAACAACGCCCACCATCCGCATTGCCGCCCATACCGACAATTCCCTCGACCGCCCGCTCTCTACCTACAACTACGCCCAAGCCCGCTATATCCACATCGACGGGGCCCGCACCTGGCAATAAAAAAGGAGCAAGCAAAATGCTTGCTCCTTCGCTTATTTGTTTACGCCTTGGGCCCATCCATGATGGTGTTGGCGGTGGCATCGTAGATCGAATACTGCAGATCGGTTTCTACGTTGTTGTACTCGATCAGGAAGTACTCGTGATCCGCCTCGGTGCACTCGGCATAGGCTGCCGTGTCCTCAATCGGGGACAGGTACAAGCCGATCAGATCGCGGTAATTTTCCATGCCCTCATTCTCGGCGGCCGCTTCCTTGGTCATATTGAAGATGGCACAGGCCATTTCTTCGCTCTCTACCGACATAAAGGTCGAGGAGTTGTAACCGCACATATAAATGTCGGGGTAGAAGAAGAGGATTAACTCGGCATTGATCGAGGACTCTACATCGATCAGATCCAGTTCCTTGAGCTGTTCCTGCTTCTCGGGAACCGTGCTGGTCGGGGTGTTGGGATGACCTTTGTAGTAGTATACAAACTCATCGCCGTAGTACTTCTTAACCAGATTGACATAAGCCTCAAAATCAGGCTCGTTCTCGGCGTTGGCCCAGCTGCCCAGAATCATCATGGCCTTCTTGCCCTGATTGTCTGCCGCCTCAAACATCTCATTGTTAAAGTTGTACAGGGCCTTGAGCGCCGTCTTCTGTTCCTCGGTCATCTTGGTCAGAGGCGATGCAAAGTTGCGCTCCTCGATGATGCTGTTCTCGGCATCGTAGGGGGCCTTGCTCACTTCGTCTTTGAGAACACGATTGATGAAATCTTCATCGGGCGAGCACAGCACACCGGCACGGGGACGCAGCACCCACCATTCGACATTGGTCTTCTCTTTGGCTGCGACATAGCAGTATTGGGTAAACTCACCGGTCGAAATCGTGTAGTCACCATCGTAGGTGTATGCGCCGGCTTCTTTTACTTCATTGTATACCGCACTAAGATTCTGTGCCATCTGCGCATACTTGGCATCGGCATCGAAAGCGGCATCGTCGGGATTGAACGCCTCATTGAAAGCGGTGTAGGATGCACCGCCGTCCGACAACAGGGTTACATAGAAGTTCTCCTCAGGCACGCCGTTGCCGATCAGCAGATCGACGTAAGCGTAAGCGTTAAAGTCGTTGATATACAGTTCAAATTTGGAATTGGGATCGGCCGCATACAGATCGGCAATGTAAGCCTTGGTGGCGGCCATCATGCGATCGTAATTGTTGTGAGTCAGCACCTCTTCACGAGTTGCCGTCGGCATCATGAATACGTTCTTGGGCAGATTCTCCCAGTTCCAGCTGTCGGGACGAGCCAGCCAAACAAAGGCAGGAGTTTCGCCGTTATTTGTAATTTCATCCAGATTTAGGGTAAAATACAACTGCGGCATCGAACCCGAAATGGGGGCAATGACATACTTGTCAGCGGTTAGGGTCACATCAAAGTCCAGGCTGTACTTCTTGTTGTTCTTCTCAGTGAAAACAATGTCTAAGGTGTACTTGCCGTAGCGCGCCATAAACTCGGTTTTGCCGGCGGCGCCTTCTTCGGTGATCCCGCCAAGGGAGATGTCCCCGTATCTTACGGCAATATCCACCTCTTTGAGATCCTCGCCCGCATCCCAGGTTACGGCAAGATTCTGCGTCTTGTCTACCTGCGCGGCCGAAAATCCGTACTTGTCCAGTTGCTCCTGCGACGCCGCCTTGACCTCACCCGAGCCGCAAGCGGCCAAGGAAAGAAGCAAGGACAACACCAGAATTGCACATACGATCTTCTTCATAACGATTCTCCTTTTTATTTATTGACGGAGTGAGTCCGTCATTTTTTACCATTATACCACACTTTTTGCGTGCTGTCTATAGAGTTAATTTGACAGATGGCCTATTCTATGTTATTTTAAGAATATCGTAATATATTCGAAAGGATTTAGTTATGAAAATTGCATTAATTGCTCACGACAAGAAAAAGAATGAAATTATTGAACTGGCCAAGAAATATAAGGAGGTTTTGTCCCATCACGAACTGTACGCCACCGGCACCACCGGCACCCTCATTATGGGCGAAACGGGATTGAATATCTATCGTATGAAAAGCGGTCCTTTAGGCGGCGACCAGCAGATCGGTGCCATGCTGGCGGATGGCAATATCGACTTTATCGTATTTCTGCGTGACCCGCTGACCGCCCAGCCTCACGAGCCCGATGTATCGGCACTTTTGCGCCTGTGCGATGTCCAGCGCATCCCCCTGGCTACCAACACCTGTTCGGCCACCGTCATGCTCGACGCCTTGCGCGATAAAGACTCTTTTGACCTGTAAATTTATTGACAGATCAAGGCTGTAGTGCTATAATTTCCCTATTCCCCAAGGAGGTAGTATCATGAGTAAAAATCTCGATTGGAGCAACCTCGGCTTCGGATATACTCAAACCGAACACCGCTACGTTGCCAATTATAAAAACGGCGCATGGGAAGAGGGTGGTCTGTCCGATCAGGCCAACATCACCATAACCGAGTGCGCCTGCGTTCTGCAGTATGCCCAGACGGTTTTTGAGGGTTTGAAAGCCTATACAACCAAGGACGGCCGCATCGTTACTTTCCGTCCCGACCTCAATGCCGCCCGCATGGCCGACTCCTGTTGCCGTATGGAAATGCCCGTATTCCCCGAGGATAAGTTCTTGGAAGCCATTGATATGGTGGTAAAGGCGAATGCCGACTATGTGCCGCCCTACGGCACCGGCGCCTCGCTTTATGTCCGCCCCTTTATGTTCGGCAGCGATGCTATTTTGGGTGTGAAACCCGCAACCGAATTCCAGTTCCGTGTCTTCGTTTCTCCCGTCGGCCCCTACTTCAAGGGCGGTGTCAAACCCTTGACCCTGCGCATTTCCGACTTTGACCGTGCCGCCCCCCGCGGTACCGGCCATATCAAAGCGGGGCTTAACTACGCGATGAGCCTGCACGCTATCGTTGATGCCCATCATAAGGGATATGACGAGAATGTGTATCTCGATTCGGCTACCCGCAGTTATATTGAAGAAACGGGCGGCGCCAACATTATTTTAATAAAGAAGGACGGCACGGTGGTAACGCCTAAGTCGGATACCATTTTGCCCTCCATCACCCGCCGATCTCTGCTCACCGTAGCTAAAGACGTGCTGGGACTGCCGGTGGAAGAACGCCCCGTCGCCGTGGAAGAACTGGCCGACTTTGCCGAGTGCGGTCTGTGCGGCACCGCCGCTGTCATTTCGCCTGTGGGTAAGATCGTGAACGGCAATACCGAGTATGTCTTCGGTATGGAGGAGATGGGTCCCTATACCAAGAAATTGTACGATACCTTAAGAGGGATTCAGATGGGCGAGATGGAAGGTCCCGAAGGCTGGATCCGTACCATCGTCAAATGAAGATCATAGCCCATATACAAACCGATTTTAAGGATAAATTCGGCATCCCCCGCCAAAGCGGGCGGGTGCCGTCTTTGTCTGGTCGTATTGTCTTTGAAAAGGAGTATCAAAACCCCGACGCCCTGCGCGGGCTGGACGGCTTTTCCCATCTGTGGCTGATCTTTGACTTTTCTCAGTCCCATCGGGAGGACTGGTCGCCCACCGTGCGCCCGCCCCGTCTGGGCGGTAACCGCCGCATCGGTGTCTTTGCCAGCCGTTCGCCCTTTCGCCCCAATCCCATCGGGCTGTCGGTCGTAAAATTGGAACGGATTGAGAACGGGGAACTGATCGTGTCGGGTGTCGATCTGCTCGACGGTACTCCCATCTACGATATCAAACCTTATCTGCCCTTTGCCGATTCGGTTCCCAATGCCGTCGGCGGATACGCTGCCGATTTTGAGGAGTACCGATTGGATGTCGATTTTCCCGAAGATCTATTGCATATCCTGCCCCAAGACAAGCGGCAGGCGGCCATCGACTGTTTGGCGCAGGATCCCCGCCCCGCCTACCAAGAGGATGAGCGGCGGTACAGTATGGCCTTTGCCGACTTCGATATCCGTTTTTTTGTAAAAGAAAATACCGTCCATGTCATAGAAATCGAAAGGAGAAAATAATTTTCTCCTTTTTCTATTGACTTTATCAAGATAAAGTGCTAAAATGTTGAGCAAATACCGAAAAAAGGGGTACCGTATGGCTACTTTACGTTCACAGTCCATTGATCGGTTGTTTGAGGTGATCCTGCAACTGGAATCGGTGGAGGAGTGTTACCGATTTTTTGAAGACATCTGCACCGTGCATGAGGTGCAGGATATGGCACAGCGACTGGATACCGCTGTCCTGCTTGACGAGGGGGTTAATTATCAGACCATCAGCCAGCAGGTCGGGGTCAGTACCGCTACCATTAGCCGTGTCAGCAAATGCCTCAATTACGGCAGCGGCGGCTATCGGGATGCCTTAGATAAAATGTACCGTGAGCAGGAGAGAAAATGAAGATCCACGATTCGATATTAACTAATGAAGAAAAGATCATCTTTACCTTGCGTGCCTTATACGATCAGTTTGGCTATTCTTTATATAAAATGAGTAAGTTTGAGCCGTATGATCTGTATGTGCGTAATAAAGATTTTCTCATATCCGATCATGTCATCACCTTTACCGATGTCAACGGGAAATTGATGGCGCTCAAGCCCGACGTTACCCTGTCCATCATCAAAAACAGTAAGGACGAAGCGGGTCAGGTGGAGAAACTCTATTATAATGAGAATGTCTACCGTGTCGCAGGCGCGGGGCGCAACTACCGCGAGATCATGCAGGTAGGGCTGGAGTGTATCGGCGATATTGACGAAACCTGTGTCGCCGAGGTGGTAACGCTGGCACAGCGCAGTTTGCGTGCCATATCGTCCGATTTTGTGCTCGACCTGTCCCATCCCGGTATCGTCACCGCCATCTGTGATGGCTTGGATGGCGTTGTCAAGGGTGCGATTTTGAAATGTGTCGGGGAAAAGAATCGCCACGAACTGGCTATGATCTGTCAGAAAAACGGTGTAGATAGAAAAATCACCGAGTTGCTTGACGGGCTGATCGGTTGTTACGGCACCCCCGATGTTGTGCTGGCGCAACTGAAAAAGATGGACTTGCCCGAAGCGGCATGCTCCGCCGTTAAAGAACTGGAATCGTTGATCCATGGTCTTGCCGATGTGGAAAATCTGCGGATCGACCTGTCCTCGGTCAGCAACACCAAGTACTATAACGGTATTACCTTTAAGGGCTTTATCAACGGCGTGCCCGAGAGTGTGCTCTCCGGCGGTCGGTATGATAAATTACTGGCTCGTATGGGGCGCACCAGCGGCGCCATCGGCTTTGCCGTGTACTTAGATGCACTCGATCGCTTTGTCATTGAGGAGGTAGGGGAATGAGCCGTATGTTAAATATTGCCCTGCCTAAGGGAAGACTTGGCGAAAAGGTCTATGCCATGTTTGAACAGGCGGGCTTTGAGTGTCCATCCATTAAAGAAAATAACCGTAAACTCATTTTTGAAAATCCGGATTGTCAGGTGCGTTATTTTTGGGTCAAGCCCTCGGACGTTGCCGTCTATGTGGAACGGGGAGCGGCCGATATCGGCGTGGCAGGCAAGGATATTCTGCTTGAGTATGAGCCCGATGTCTATGAATTGCTTGATCTCGATATCGGTAAATGCCGCATGGCAGTAGCCGCGAAAAAGGATTTTGCCGACGATTCCAGACATACCCTGCGTGTGGCTACTAAGTTTGCCAATATCGCCCAAAAGCATTATGCGGCTAAAGGACGGGAGATTGACATTATCCACCTTAACGGCTCGATCGAGATTGCGCCGATATTGGGGCTGTCCGATGTCATTGTCGATATTGTGGAAACGGGAACGACGCTGAAAGAAAACAACCTTGAGGTAGTTGAAACAGTCGTCCCCATCAGTGCGCGGCTGATTGCCAACAAAGCCGCCTTCCAGTTTATGCACGAGCCCATCGAAAAAATCGTGCAAAGCATAGCCAAAGGAGTAAATCAATGATTGCTATATTGCCCTACGGTCAGGTACCCAACGAGGAGATTTTTGCCCGTGTGGAGCCGACCGTGAATGTGTCCGATATCGTTACCGATATCATCGCCAACGTGCGCAAGCGCGGCGATGCGGCACTGTTTGAATACTGTGAAAAATTCGATAAAGCGAAACTGACCGCCTTGCAGGTTAGCCCCGCCGAGATCGAGGAGGCGGTGGCGCAGGTGTCTCCCCGCTTTTTAGAGATTCTCGAAAAAGCGGCGGCTAATATCCGCAAATTTCATGAAAAGCAGGTACGCAATTCCTTTATCATTAACGATGAACAAGGAATCGTCATAGGGCAAAAGGTGATACCGGTCGACCGTGCGGGACTCTACGTTCCCGGCGGCACCGCCGCCTATCCGTCTACTGTGCTGATGGACGCCATCCCCGCTAAGATCGCAGGAGTCGGGCAGGTGGTTATGGTTACTCCGCCGTCGAGCGACGGTAAGGTCAACCCCGTCATTCTGGCGGCCGCCAAGATCGCAGGGATCGACCGCATCTATAAGGTCGGCGGTGCACAGGCGATTGCCGCCTTGGCCTACGGCACCGAGAGTATCCCGAAAGTCGATAAAATCGTCGGCCCCGGCAATGCCTTTGTGGCTGAAGCCAAAAAGCAGGTGTTCGGTGTCGTGTCGATCGATATGATTGCCGGCCCGAGTGAAATTCTGATTGTGGCTGATGGGAAGAGCAACCCCCGCCACGTGGCGGCCGATCTGCTCTCGCAGGCCGAGCATGATAAGTTGGCAAGTGCAGTGCTGGTTACCGACTCGATGGAACTGGCCAAGGCGGTGCAGGCGGAACTGGAAGTGCAGATCCCGCAACTGCTTCGCGCCGATATTGCCCGTGCGTCCATTGATAATAACGGGAAAATCATCGTGGCCGACGACCTGTCGGCGGTGATAGAAATTGCCAACGAGATCGCCCCCGAGCATCTGGAACTGTGCGTCGATAATCCCTTTGATTATCTGGACAGCATCCGCCATGCGGGTTCGATCTTTATGGGGCGTTATTGCCCCGAAGCCTTGGGTGATTATTTCGCAGGGCCCAACCATACTCTGCCTACATCGGGCACGGCCAAATTTTCCAGTCCCCTGTCGGTAGACGATTTTGTCAAGAAGACCCAGTATACCTATTACACGGCGTCAGCACTGGATAAGGTAGCCGAAGATGTGGGCTACTTTGCCACCCAAGAAGGGCTGACCGCCCACGCCAAAAGCGCCATCATTCGTACAGAGGATAAACAATGAGCCGATTCTTTTCTGAAAAATATGCGGCCTTGACCCCCTATACACCGGGGGAACAGCCCAAAGATATGCAGTATGTCAAACTCAATACCAACGAGTCGCCCTTCCCGCCCTCGCCCAAGGCACAGGCCTATGCGGCCAAGGCGGCGGCCGATTTGCATCTGTATCCCGATCCCGAATGTTCGGCCCTCACCCAAAAGGTGGCTGATCTTTGCGGCGTAAAAAAAGAGCAGGTTTTGCTCACAAACGGGTCGGATGAGATACTCAATTTTGCCTTTATGGCCTTCTGTGATGCGCAAAAACCGGCTGTTTTTTGCGATATTACCTACGGTTTTTATGAGGTTTTTGCTCAATTAAATGGTATTTCTTATCAAAAAATAGCCCTAAAAGAGGACTTTTCGGTTGATTTAGAAGCCTTTTTTGAAGCAAAAGGCACCGTTTTTTTAGCCAATCCCAACGCTCCCACCGGTCTTTGCCTGCCCCTTTCGGATATTGAACGGTTACTCCAAAGCAACCCCGATCGGGTGGTGGTCATCGATGAGGCCTATGTGGATTTCGGTGCCGAAAGCGCCTGCAAATTGGTAGACAAGTATGAGAATCTGTTGGTAACGCAGACCTTCTCCAAGTCCCGCTCGATGGCGGGCGCCCGTTTGGGATTCGGCGTAGGCAATAAGTCGGA
>JAZNSU010000019.1:0-7953 GCA_045591385.1 Eubacteriales bacterium | reverse complement strand
GGGCGCACACCACCGGCTCCATGCTCAGTTCCCGAAAACCGAGATCGAGCATCGTCTGCACGTCTTTAAGAAAATCGGGGTTGCGATGGGTGAAAGTCCCGCGCATATAGTAGTTCTTGCCGCCCCGCGCCTTGACCAGATCCTGAAACTTGGGCACAATGCGGTCATAGGAGCCCACCCCCGCATAGTCCACGCGGTACTTGTCATGAATCTCTTTGCGCCCATCCAGAGAGAGCACCACATTGCTCATCTCGCGGTTGGCAAACTCGATCACATCACGGTCGATCAGCAACCCGTTGGTGGTGAGGGTAAAGCGGAAATTTTTGTTCTTTTCTTTTTCAATCGAACGGGCATAGGCCACAAGGTCTTTGACCACTTGGAAATTCATCAGCGGCTCGCCGCCGAAGAAATCGACTTCCAGATTGCGCCGTGTCCCCGAATTTTCAATCAGGAAATCGAGCGCCCGCTTGCCCACCTCAAAGGACATGACCGCCCGCTCGCCTTGATACTTGCCTTGGGAGGCAAAACAGTAGGCACAGTTGAGGTTGCAGGTGTGAGCGATATGTAAACACAGCGCCTTGACCACCCCCGCCGTCTTGGCCTTGAGGGTGCCCGCCTTGTCTTCAAAGGTGTCGGGGGTAAACAACTGCCCCGCCTCTTTCATGGCCGCGATCTCGTCGTAGCATTCGCCCCCCTGCGGCCAATCGGCAAGAATGGATTCCCGACTCTCATTCTCAAACCGCCCGATGATGTCATACGCCATCTCGTCGACGGCGTGCACCCCGCCCGAGCAGGTGTCCAGTATAATATTGTAGCCGTTAAGTTTATATTGATGTAACATGGTACTTCCTTTGATAACAAAAATGCCTCCGCTCGGAGGCATTTTCTTATTCGTTGTCTTTCTTCTCGCAAGCCTGATTGGCAATGCCGCAGGAAGTCTTGCAGGCCGACTGGCAAGAGGTCTGGCACTCGCCGCAGCCACCGTTCTTTGCACTCTCGCACAGATTGCGGGTAGCAATGGTAACAATATGCTTCATGGTTGTTTCCTCCACTTAATAGTCTTATCCTTATTATAGGGTATTCGGCAAAGATTGTCAAGAAAAAGAACCGACATTCCCGTCGGTTCTTTATCGCTTCGTTATTTCTTTACCGGTCGCCTACGCCTTCCATAGCCAATACGTTAGGCATGGGTTCTTGTGCGTTACTCAGGGAGTGCACCATCCGGTTGCCGATGCCTGTGTCCTCGGTCACGATCCGCACGAATCATATGTCGTAAGCGGATCCTTAAAATTCACAGTTGTTCGGCGTTCTGGGATAGGGGATGACGTCGCGGATGTTGTCCACGCCCGTTAAATAAATGAGCAGCCGCTCAAAGCCCATGCCAAAGCCCGAATGTTTACACCCGCCGAACTTGCGCAGGTTTAAGTACCAATCCATCTCGTCGGTCGAAATACCCATATCGGCGGTGCGCTTAACCAGCAGATCGAGGCGCTCCTCACGCTGAGAGCCACCCATCAACTCGCCTGCACCCGGTACCAGCAGGTCAACCGCCGCCACCGTCTTGCCGTCGTCATTTTGCCGCATATAAAACGCCTTAATGTCCTTCGGCCAGTCGTAAACAAAAACAGGGGACTTGCAGTAAACCTCAGTCAGGTATTTTTCATGCTCCTTGGCCAAGTCCTCGCCGTGCTTGGGCTGAAACTCGAACTTCACACCCGAATTGAGAAGCGCGTCAATGGCTTCCTCATGGGTCATGCGCGCCGCGGTAGAGGAGAGGAACGCGGTCAGTTTCTCGATCAGCCCGCCGCCGCTGTATTTATCCAAAAAGGCTAACTCGGCCTGGCAGGACTCCATCACATAGCCAATGACAAACTTCAGGAAATCCTCTTCCAAATCCATCAGGCCGTCCAGTTCCAGGAAAGCAATCTCCGGCTCGATCATCCAGAACTCGGAGGCGTGGGTCTTGGTGTTGGAGTTTTCGGCACGGAAGGTCGGACCAAAGGTGTAGATCTTCTTAAAGGCCAGCGCAAAGGTCTCGCCCTCCAACTGTCCCGTCACGGCCAAGGACGCCTGCTTGCCGAAAAAGTCACGGGTAAAATCAGGCTCGCCTTGGATCTTCGCCATGTCCAGCGTGGTCACCGTAAAGGTGTTGCCGGCGCCCTCGCCGTCATTGGCGGTGATCAGCGGGGTGTGCACGTAGACATAGCCTCGGTCGTTAAAATATTTATGAATGGCCATCGCCGCCTCGGAACGCACACGGAACACCGCTTGGAATAAGCGGGTACGGGGGCGCAGATAGGCAATCTCGCGCAAAAACTCGATCGAGTGGCGCTTGGGCTGCAAGGGATAGTCTTCGGGACAATCACCCTCCAGTACCACCGTCTGTGCCAAAATTTCGTAGTTGCCCCGATCGTTGAGTACCAGTGTGCCCGTCACCGTCACCGCCGAGCCGTTGCGCAGCGAGGCGATGCGGAAAAAGTCAGGGTTGGCATCGTCGTACACGATCTGGATCGATTCCAGTTGCGTGCCGTCAAAAAAGTCAATAAAGCCAAAGGTCTTCTGTTTGCGGTGGTTACGGATCCAGCCTTGCACCGTCACCGAGGTGTTTTTGAGCGCCTCTTTGCGGGCAAACAGATCCGAAAGATCAAGAATTTGCATAGCGGTTCTCCTCTGTCGGGATTTTCTAAGTATTATATCATAGTTATATAGGAAATGCAAGTTTACAATTTATCATTGCATAAACGGTTTCTTTGTGGTATAATGCTCTAGAATAGGAGTAGTGTCGATGATACAGAATTATCAGCAACAAATGGAAGAGGTACTGGCCGGCTTGTCAAACCGTCCCCGTCTGTTGTTGCATTCCTGTTGCGGCCCTTGCTCCAGCGCCGTCATCGAACGGCTAAGCCAATCGTTTGCGTTGACCGTCTATTATTATAACCCCAATATTTACCCCGAATCGGAGTACCGCCGCCGCGCCGATGAACAGGCGCGCTTGTTGGAGAAATTAGGAGTGCCCATGATCGAGGCGGATTATCAACCCGCCGAGTTTGAGCATATCGGCATGGGGAACGAGCCCGAGGGCGGTGCCCGATGTAAGGTCTGCTATGCCTTGCGTCTGAAACAGTCGGCAAGGTATGCCAAGGAACAGGGGTTTGATTGGTTTTGCAGTACCCTGTCGGTCTCCCCGCATAAGAATGCGGTGTGGCTTAATGAATTGGGGCAGGCCATCGCCAAAGCATACGGGCTGTCTTGGCTGCCTAATGATTTTAAGAAAAAGAACGGATTTTTGCGCTCCCTGCAACTATCCGAGGAGTACGGACTTTACCGCCAGTCTTGGTGTGGATGCCGCTATTCGTGGCAGGAAAGGAAAGAAAAATGAAAACAAGGAATTGGCAATGGACTTACATCGTAGGGGATATTCTGTTGGCTGTAGTAGCCATGTTTATGGCGATGTTCCTGCGCTTGGAGGGGCAGTTGGCCGTGATGGCGCCGATGGATATGGTCTTTTACCTGGTTGGCGCTCCCGTTACCCTTGTCGCCGCTTCTTGCGCGCTGGGTACCTATAACGGCATCTGGGCGTATATGGGATTTTCCGATGTCTTCCGCCAACTGTTCTCGGCCGTCATCTCAGGCGTGGTCTTTTTGGTGGTTCGGTTCACCGGTCTGCACCAGATCTGGATCTCCATCGTAGCCATTTACGCCATTCTCGTCTTTTGCGCCACCGTCGGCATCCGCATCATTCCCCGGCTGCGCCATTGGTTCTCGGCCTCCCGCCATTCCCGTGACGGGATCAATAAACGAGCCGTCGTGGTCGGTGCGGGCGATACCGGCGCTATGCTCATTAAACGCTTGCTCGAGTCGCATGACGACAGCATCTATCCCGTAGCCGCCATTGATGCCGATGAAACCAAACACGGTATGCGCATCGCCGGTATTCCCGTCGTGGGCGGTGATGAAAAGTTGGCCGATACCATTCGCAAATACAGCGCCGCTCAGGTCGTCATCGCCATCCCCTCGGTCAACTCCGAACGGGTGGGCGAGGTGTACGATATTTGCAAAACGCTGGGTGTGCGCTTGCGTATCTTCAAAAATGCCGTCGATTTCCAAGGCTTCATGTCGGGCGATAAACACGCCCTGCGTGATGTGTCCATTGAGGACCTGCTCTTCCGCCAAAGCGTGAAAACCGATATGGAACCGGTCGTCAACTACCTGCGGAATAAGACCATCATGGTCACCGGCGGCGCCGGCAGCATCGGCAGTGAGTTGTGCCGTCAGGCGCTGACTCACGGCTGTAAAAAATTGATCATTTTCGACATCCACGAGAACGGCCTGTTTGCCATTAACGAGGAATTTAAACTGCGCTTTGACCAGAACCGCTATGTGCTGGCCATGGGCTCGGTACGCGATAAGCGCCGTGTGGAGCAGGTCATCAAACAGTATAAGCCCGACCTTGTTTTCCACGCCGCCGCCCATAAGCACGTCCCCATGATGGAGATCAATCCCATGGAAGCGGTTAAAAATAACGTGTTCGGTACCAAAAATATGCTCGAATGTTGCGCCGTCGGCGGCGTCGAGCGCTTTATCCTGATCTCCACCGATAAGGCGGTCAATCCCACCAATATCATGGGCGCCACCAAGCGGATGTGCGAACTGCTGGTCAAGTCCTACAACGGTTGCGGCATCGACTGTGTGGCTGTTCGTTTCGGCAATGTCTTGGGTTCGAACGGCTCGGTCATTCCCACCTTTAAGCGGCAGATCGAGGCGGGCGGTCCCGTTACCGTCACCCATCGGGATATGACCCGCTATTTTATGACCATTCCCGAGGCCGTGTCGCTGGTTATGACGGCCGGCACTCTCGCCAAGGGCGGCGAGATCTTTGTTCTCGATATGGGTCAGCCGGTCAAGATTTACGATCTGGCGAGCGACCTGATCCGACTGTCGGGTCTCATCCCCGAACAGGATATTAAGATCGTCATTACCGGACTTCGCCCCGGTGAGAAACTGTATGAAGAACTGGTGCAGACCACCGAAACGGTCGACGCCACCAGCCACGAAAAGATCTTCATCATGTCGGGCACAACGGTCGATGTGGAAAACTTCCACGATCGGCTCGATGCCCTGCAGAAGATGCTCCGCTACACCTCCAACAACGGCGAAAAGATCCGTCAGGAAGTGTTCGACATCATCTCCCGCTACGGCTTTGCCAAAGACGAAGAAGCCAATCAATAAGGGCATATAATAGCAAGAAGACCGCTTGTAAAAGCGGTCTTTTTTACGCAAAAAAAAGGATTTGCCCTCGCTGCTTAACAGCGAAGAAACAGGAATCGAGGGGCAGCTCGGGAGCCGTAAGACGACCACTGCGACCCGAAGCGAGTTCCGAGCCGAGAGGAGGAGCAACGGAACGAAACGGATATTGGTTTGTTCAGCCAATGGAGTGGAGTGTAGTTTTCAATGACGAGAACCAACGACCGTTCAGGTTGCGGTACCCAAAACGGCATTTCGACGCCGAGGTCGGCGCCGTGCCGTTTTGACCGCTGCCCCTTGCTCTCCTCGCTGTTTCGTCCACAGGACGCGCTCGGATCGCAAGCAAGTTATTCGCCCAAGGGCTCATAACCCTACGGTCGCCGATGCAAACTCTTTCTACATAACAAAAAACCTCCAACACCAAATGGTATTGAAGGTTTTTTTGGTTGCGGAGGAAGGATTTGAACCAACGACCTCCGGGTTATGAGCCCGACGAGCTACCAGACTGCTCTACTCCGCGATATGAGATTGAAGATGGTGCCGGAGACCGGGGTCGAACCGGCACGGGCGAATGCCCACGGGATTTTAAGTCCCGGGCGTCTGCCAATTCCGCCACTCCGGCACGTTCGTATCTCCAATGCTCAATTATTATAGCACTCTTTTGGCGTCCTGTCAACAGCAAATCGTGTCGAACGCAAGAAATTTTTTAAAAAAAACAGACACCGAAATTCGATGTCTGTTATTGTTATTCTTCAAAGCGGAAAGAACCCGAAAGCAGAACGGTGTTCTCTTTGCCCACCGTCAGCATCCCGCCGTCGGTGTGGCCGCGGCGAATCGTGCCGTCTGCCGTTTGGATGCGGCACTCGCCCGCCCGCACCGCCGTCACAAAGGGAATATGCCCGGCCATTACGGCCAGTTCTCCCTCGGTGCCGCGTAGGCATAAACGGGTAATTTCGCCGTGGAACACATCTCCGTCGGGTGATGAGATTTTAAGTGTAAAGGGCGTCATGACGCCACCTTCTTGGCTTTCTCCACCGCCTCGTCGATGGTGCCTACAAAGAGGAAGGCCGACTCGGGCAGATCATCGTGCTTACCTTCGATAATCTCCTTAAACCCGCGAATGGTCTCGCTCAGCGGCACGTAACAACCGGGAATACCGGTGAATTTTTCGGATACGTCAAACGGCTGGGAGAGGAAACGCTGAATCTTGCGTGCACGCCCCACCAGCAGTTTGTCCTCGTCGGACAATTCATCCATACCCATGATGGCAATGATGTCCATCAGTTCCACATACCGCTGCAAAATGCGCTGCACCTCACGGGCTACCGTATAGTGCTCCTCGCCTAAAATATCAGGGGAGAGGATACGGCTGGTCGATTCCAGCGGATCCACCGCCGGATAAATGCCCTGCGAGGCAATGTTACGGGAGAGCACCGTGGTGGCATCCAGGTGCGCAAAGGTGGTGGCAGGAGCCGGGTCGGTCAGGTCATCCGCCGGCACATACACCGCCTGAATGGACGTGATCGAGCCGTTCTTGGTCGAGGTAATGCGCTCCTGTAAGGTGCCCATCTCATTGGCCAGCGTCGGCTGATAGCCAACGGCGCTGGGCATACGCCCCAAAAGGGCGGAAACCTCAGAACCTGCCTGCGTGAAACGGAAAATGTTATCAATAAACAGCAGTACGTCCTGCTTCTCTTCATCACGGAAATACTCGGCCATCGTCAATCCCGACAGCGCCACCCGCATTCTGGCTCCGGGCGGCTCGTTCATCTGCCCGTATACCAAGGTGGTGTTGGACAGTACGCCCGACTCCCGCATCTCATTATACAAATCGTTGCCCTCACGGGTGCGCTCGCCCACGCCCGTAAAGACCGAAAGCCCGCCGTGCCGCTTGGCCACGTTGTTGATTAACTCCATGATCAGCACCGTCTTGCCAACACCCGCACCGCCGAACAAGCCAATCTTACCGCCCTTGGAATAGGGGCAGATCAGGTCGATAACCTTAATACCCGTTTCCAGAATCTCGGTCGAGGTGGCCAGTTCGCTGTAGGCAGGCGCCGCGCGGTGAATGGTCATCCGCCTGGCATCCGCGGGCGCGGGCTGATTGTCTACCGTATCGCCCAGCACATTGAAAATGCGCCCCAGCGTATCCCGCCCCACGGGCACGGAAATGGGGTGCCCCGTATCGGTAACGGCGGTGCCTCGTTGCAAACCGTCGGTCGAAGACATGGCAATGCAACGCACCACATTATCTCCAATGTGCTGCGCCACTTCCACCGTCAGGGTGCGCTCCCCAATGGGCATGGTAAGCGCCTGATAGATGGCAGGCAATGTGCCCTTTTCAAATAAAACGTCTACAACAGGTCCCATAACCTGAGAAACCCGTCCCATGGTTTTCGACATACTTTCTCTCCTTATTCTAAGCCGCTGCCGGCCACGATCTCGGTAATTTCCTGCGTAATAGCGCCTTGACGGGCACGGTTGTATTCCAACCCCAGCCGATCGATCATTTCCCTTGCATTCTTGCCCGCACTGTCCATCGCCACCCGCCGTGCTGCCACTTCACAAGCAAAACTCTCCTTGACACAGGACAGAATCATCCCCGCCACATACTCGGGAATCATCGCATGGAGAACCGTCACCTCATCCGGCTCAAAAATGGCATTGGATGCCTTGGCCTCGGTACGGGCTAAAGGTAACAACCATACC
>JAZNSU010000018.1:0-3121 GCA_045591385.1 Eubacteriales bacterium | reverse complement strand
AAGGATAACGCCGGAGTTGCCGCGGGCACCGCGGATCAGGGCGTTGGCGGCGGCATTGGCTACTACGCCCACCTCGTCGGTATCCAGTTCCAGAACCGCCTTGCGGGCGGCGCCAAGGGTGAGCGACATATTGGTGCCGGTATCGCCATCAGGTACAGGGAATACGTTGAGGTCGTTGACCGGCTGTTTTTTATTTTCAAGATGATTGGCCGCGGATACGATCATGTCCCGCAGCAGGGTTGATGTCAGTTCCAAAATATTACCTCACTATCAGCGTGCTTACGCTTTGATCGAATCGACAAAAATTCGCACACTGCGTACGGGGACGCCGGTGAATTTCTCGACACTGTAACTTACCTTTTCTTCTATTGCCTGCGAAATGGCGGGAATGTTCACGCCGTGGGAAATGATAACATGCAGGTCGATATACAACTGATTATGTTCGTAGCGCACATTGACGCCCTTTTCCATATTGTCACGGGAGAGCAGGGAAACCACACTGTCTGCCGCATTGCGGGCGGCCATGCCGACCACGCCGAAGCAGGCGGAAGCTTCGCACCCAACCAGGCGGGCGATGACCGAATCGGCCAAATAAATGTCTCCATTGATACCGTTAATCTTAAGCATACTTACACCTCTCTTCAGAGTATTGTCACCATATTATACACCGAATTCGTTGATTTCACAATATCTAATTCACAAAAAATTAAAATTTCACAAAAAAATCAGGAATGCGGATAGTCGCATTCCTGATTTTTTGGGTTAGTTTTCTTCTTTTTGCGCCTCGGCAATGACCTTTTGCGCTACCGGAGCGGGGGCTTCCTGATAGCGTTCAAACTTGAACTCAAAGGAGCCACGGCCACGGGTGAGGGAGCGCAGGTCGGTAGCGTAGGTGTGCATTTCGCTCATGGGAACTTCGCCCATGATCTCCTGCGTGCCGCCGCCCATGGGGTTCATGCCCAGCATGGTGCCGCGGCGACGGTTGAGATCGCTGATGACCGAGCCGGTCAACACTTCAGGTACGACAACCTTAAGCATACCGATCGGCTCAAGCAGGACGGGATTGGCCTGCGGCAGGCCTGCTTTAAAGGCCAAGCCTGCGGCTACCTTAAAGGCCAACTCGTTGGAGTCTACGGGATGGTAGGAACCGTCGAGCAGGGTGGCCTTGAGATTGACAACGGGATAACCGGCCAACACGCCATGCTTAACACTGTCTCGCAAGCCCTTTTCGACAGCAGGGAAGAAGTTCTTGGGAACCGAACCGCCGAAGATCTTTTCTTCAAAGACCAGATCGGACTCCACGCCCGGCTCAAATTCGATCCAGACATGACCGTACTGACCATGACCACCCGACTGCTTCTTATGTTTCCCTTCAACCTTGACCTTTTTCTTAATGGTCTCACGGTAGGGAACACGGGGCGTGGCCAGATCGACGGCAACGCCGAATTTATTTTTCAGTTTGGATACGATAACATCCAGATGCATCTCACCCAGACCTGACAACAACTGCTGTTTGGTCTCGCGGTCAAGATGATACGCGATGGTGATATCCTCTTCGCACAATCGCTGCAGGCCGCTGGCAATCTTATCCTCGTCACCCTTGGTCTTGGGGGTAACGGCCATGCTCAGGCAGGGTGCGGGCAGTTCACGGTGAATACCCGGCAGGATGCAGGGGCGGGACGCCTCACACAGCGTGTCGCCGGTGTTGGTATTGGTAAGCTTAGTCACCACACCAATATCGCCCGAGGACAGTTTGGAAACTTCAATCTGTTTCTTGCCGCGCATGACATAGATGCGGCCGATCTTCTCAGTCTGTCCTGAAACGGTATTGATGATGGATTTATCGGTAGTCAGCGTACCGGAAGTGACACGGAAATAGGACATCTTGCCGACAAACGGGTCGGCCACCGTTTTGAATACGAAAGCCGAGAAGGGCTCATTTTCACCGATCTCAATCTCGATGGACTCGCCGCGAATATTCTGGCCCTCGATAACGTCACGGTAACCGGGAGACGGGAAGAATTTCACAATGTCATCCAAAAGCAGGGACACGCCGCCCTGATCGTTGCAGGTGCCGGCGAAGACGGGAAGCAGGGTGCCGGCGGCAATACCGGCCACCACGCCCTTGCGGATCTCTTCGGGAGTAAAGGGCTCATCGTTGAAATATTTTTCCATCAACTCTTCGTCGGTCTCGGCAATACCCTCAACCAACTTATGCTGATACATATCCATCTTGGGCACGTCGGCCGGAATGGGGATGTCGTTACCCTTTAAGTCTACGGCCTTGTTTTGCAGCAGATCAACATAGCCGACAACCTTATCCCCGTCGATCAGGGGCAGGGTGATGGGGCAGACGCTGATGCCGAAGATCTTGGACAGATCTTCAAGGGTATGGGAATAGTTCACGTGCTCCTCATCCAGCTTGGTGACGAAGAAGGCACGGGGCTTGGTGCCGGCATAACCAAAGATGTGTTCGGTACCGACCTCAACGCCATCCTTAGCCGAAACAACGATTAAGGTGGTATCGGCAGCCTGAATACCCTGATGGGCTTCGCCGACAAAGTCAAAAAATCCCGGTGTATCTATAATATTGATCTTGCAGTCCTTCCACTCAACCGGACAGACGGATGCGGAGATGGAGATCCCTCTCTTGGTTTCTTCGGCATCAAAGTCTGAGCAGGTGCTACCTGCGGCAATATTACCCGGACGATCGATGGCCTTCGAGGTAAACAGGAGGGCCTCGGTCAAACAGGTTTTACCGGCCGAGCCGTGACCGGCAAGGCAGATGTTTCTCAGATTGGACTGGGCATAATCTTTCATTTGGTTTTTCTCCTTTCTCACGCTAAAACGATATAGCGCCTAACAAAATCATTATAACGAATTCCTGTGTAAAGTGCAATGAATTTTTAATAAGTTATCAAATTTTGTGCAATTTTACCAATAGACAAATGGGAAATTTTCATTGTCGGAGAAATTATTTGGTTTTCGCCTTGTCAGAAACGGGCGGGAAATGATATGATAGAAAAAAAGAGAGGAGCGTTCCATGGGGTTTTGTCATCAACAGCAAGGACAACTCGAATATCTGACTATACCGTCTTTTTCGCAGGCGGGGTTTCGCCAT
>JAZNSU010000017.1:0-8587 GCA_045591385.1 Eubacteriales bacterium | reverse complement strand
CGTCTGGACTTGAAGCCCGCACCCGTATATGAAGATAGTGAGTTATGCTTATTTAAGACACACTATTATGGCGGCATTAAGAAATATCAATGGACTGCCATTCCGCTTGCTTTGCATGGTGTTATTGCCAAAAAGAATGGGGAAGTGGTTACGGTTTGCATTGGCGAGCAGGAAGACGAACCCGTTTTCTGTGTAACCGATCTGTTGCCGCACCTGTCAAAGGCACAGGTAACGAAACCACTGGGCGAAGCTATTGTTGGTGAAGCATTGAATGTACTGATTGGCAGTTGTCCGTTTAAGGATGACAAAGCTTCGGAGAAGGTCAAATTAAATATTCTGAACTTACTCTATGATAAATACGATATTACGGAAGAAGATTTTCTGTCTGCCGATCTGTGTGTAGTCCCTGCTTACAAAGCGCAGGATGTTGGTTTCGACCGCTCCATGATTGGCTCGTACGGGCATGATGATCATGTTTGTGCCTATCCTGTATTAACCGGATTATTGGCCAATAACAGCTCCGGAAAGACCATAATTGGTATTTTAACCGATCGTGAAGAAATAGGATCTTCCGGCAATACCGGACTGAAAGCCGATTATGTGAAAAACTTCATTACTGAACTTTGTGTCGGAACCAATGCGAATGTTCGCGAATGCATGAGAAATTCCAAATGCTTATCTGCTGATGTTAATGCTGCATTTGATCCAACCCATCCTGAAGTGTTTGAAAAGAGAAACACAACAAAGCTCAATTACGGCGCTATTATCATGAAATACTCCGGTTCCGGCGGCAAATACGATACCAATGATGCCAATGCTGAATTCTTAGGACAAATTCGTAAAATTTTAGACGACAACCATGTTATCTGGCAGACAGGGGAGTTGGGTAAGGTTGATGCCGGTGGCGGCGGTACGGTTGCTAAATATGTTGCCGCTATGGACATTGATGTTGTGGATCTGGGCGTTGGGGTACTTTCTATGCATGCTCCTTATGAAATTGTAAGTAAATTAGATGTTTATATGACACATCGAGCCATTGAATGTTTCTTGCGTGAAGCATAAAAACAAGCACCGCTAATGTTTTAGCGGTGCTTTACTTTATTTTCTGACAGCAAATGCCGTCCATTCGCCATCCTGATGTTTTTCTTCAATAATATAATGATATTGCTTAAGCGCATATTCGACATCCGCTTCGCGTTCCCGAATGATGCCGGACAAAATTAATACACCCTCTGTTTTCATAAAGGTTTTTAGATCGGCAAGCATAGAAATAATAACATCGGCAACGATATTTGCGGTAATCATATCATATTGACCATTGACATAATCTAATAAATTTCCGAGTTTCACGTTAAGTCTATGTTCAACTGCGTTCAATTCGGCATTTTCCTTTGCCGCTTTAACGGATAGGGGATCAATGTCAATAGCATCTGCATTTTTTGCACCCAGCAAAAGCCCTGTAATGGCTAAAATTCCACTTCCTGTACCGACATCCAACATAGTATCATCTGTTTTAATGAACTTGTCCAGTAAGGATAAGCAGAGTTTTGTTGTTTCATGAGTGCCGGTGCCAAACGCCGCACCCGGATCCAACAAAACAACTTGCTCATTAGGGTTTGCTTTATAATCAATCCATTGAGGGACGATTGTCAACCGATCGGTAATCTTCACCGGTTTATAATATTTCATCCACTCTTCATTCCAGTTTTTATCCGGAATTTCATTGATTTTCATGGAAAATTCAATTTGATTTTGCTGCAATAAAGATTGAGCTGTTTGCGCCATCTCAGTAAGATTAGAGGCAGGGGAGATGTATAAATGAAGAATCGGATCATTTTCAATTTTCTCTAATAAATCCTTTTCCACTAAATTTGTTTGTTTTACTGCTTCATTTTCCATTAAATCCGAATAATCTTCAATGAACATGCCATCATGATTTAATACAGTCAACACATTTGACGCCAATTCACATTCTGATGATTTAACGGTAATTACAAGTTCGTTCCACATAGTTTTCTCCTCTTGACAGGGAATATATTTTATGATAAAATTAAACAAAATAAATGTTTTGCATAATAAGGGGGGAGTAAAAATGGCAAAATTAGCAATATTTGAGGCTCCTGAGCCAATTCGAGGCTTTTTGATCTATTCTCAGACCATCCGTGGACGATCTGAAAAAACAATTCAGGAATATTATTGGGATTTGCGAACATTCTTTCGGTTTATAATTCTCAAAAAAAATCTTTGTCCCAAATCCATTGCTTTTCATGAAATTGATATCAGCATCATTGATATAAAACTGATTGAATCCATTACCATATCAGATATCTATGATTTCTTCATTTACATGGATTCTGAGAGAAAAAATAAAAATCGAACCCGTGCGCGCAAAGCATCTACATTGAAAAGTTTTTATAAGTATTTAACCGTTAAAGTTGGTTTATTAGAAAAAAATCCGGTTGCCGATCTTGACCTCCCTAAACCCCAACATAAACTTCCTGTTTATTTGGAGTTACCGGAATGTCTAAAATTACTTAAAGCCGTTGATGGGAAAAATTCCCAACGAGACTTTGCCATTCTTATGGTTTTTTTAAATACCGGAATTCGATTATCTGAACTAGTCGGCATCAATATACATGATATATTTGAAAATCGTTTACGCATCTTTGGAAAAGGCGGAAAAGAACGTGTTGTATTTCTGAATGATGCCTGTTTAACCGCTATAAACGCCTATCGTCAGGTGCGCCCCGTTGATGGCGTTATCGATAAAGAAGCGTTATTTTTAAGCAATCGACGAACTCGGATCAGCCATCAGATGGTGCAAAACCTGGTAAAAAAATACATCGAGAAGGCTGGATTGGATCCGAAACGATATTCCGTACATAAACTGCGTCATACGGCTGCAACCCTGATGTTTCAAAATGGCGTAGATATTCGTGTTTTAAAAGAAGTATTAGGCCATGAAAACTTAGGAACAACCCAGATTTATACCCATTTAGGCGAAACACAATTAGAAGATGCCGCAAAAGCAAATCCATTGAATAAAATCAAAGATTGGACCTGATCTCCCCTACTCGGTCATATAAAATCCGTACCATGACTATGGTGCGGATTTTTTATGCACGTGGATGAAATTTATTGTAGACATCCTTATATCGATTTTTAATAATTTTTGTGTAAAATTGAGTGGATGATATATCCGTATGGCCAAGCATTTCCTGAATAGCCCGGATATCCGCCCCGTTTTCCAATAAATGAGAAGCAAACGAATGGCGTATGGTTTGAGGAGTAATATCCTTGTTAATGCCTGCGCTTTGCGCATACGCTTTAATAATTTTCCAGAAGCCTTGACGGGTTAATCGCGCCCCGTTTGTATTGACAAAAAGCGCCGGATTATCGTCACTATCCAGTAAAAGCGGACGAATTTTATTGATATATTCCTCCAATGCTTTTGCGCCTGTTTTGTACATGGGAACAATACGTCCGCCATTGCTTCCGGTGCAATGAATGATACTTAATTGTATATTCACATCTTGAATATTCAGATCCACTAACTCAGTAACCTTCATACCGGTAGCGTATAATAACTCCAACATAGCTTTATCGCGAAACCCTTTTGGTGAGGTACACTGCGGTTGATCCAGCAAGAGATTTACTTCGTCTGCTGTAAGAATATCGGGAAGCTTGCGATTTGTCACATGATATCTTATATGTTTAGCCGGATTATCTGAAACCTTTCCTTGGATCATTAAATATTGATAAAAACTACGTATCGATGATAGATTACGTGCAATCGTATTTGCTGATTTACCGGATTCCTTTAATTGTTCTAAATAACGGTCAAGGATATCTTTTTTTGCAACAAGAGGATCTTGTTGTCCTTGTGCTACCAAAAACGCAAAATACATATCCATATCTCGACGATAGGATGCAATTGTGTTGTCGGTAGCATGTTTTTCTTCTTTTATGTAGGTAAGAAATCCCTTTAAAATTTTGTCCATAATACGTCCTAACAAAATAATTTAATTACATTTCCGGTTAAAAATATGTCCATAAGTACAGTCAGATAAGATACAAAGAATAACACCAAAAACCATAAGCAGTATTGACGAAGATCGTTTTTTTGAAGTGATCTGGCATATTCACGTTTTCTGAACGACAATGACTTAAGAAAAGCAAGGTGCGCGCCCAACATAAGACAAAGACAACTAATAAGCATCTGCGGCAATATACTTATTGCAGAAATTAAGATTCCCTTAGCGCCGAATATCTTAAAATAGAACGCCGCTGTAAATCCGTAAGAAAACCCTTTTACAAATGGAAGAATCGGTATGAATATGTACCCATAAACCGACATTCCAAGTAAAAACAATCCGCAGAAAAAAAGAAAATATATAATCAGATCATTAAGGAGAATCGTTGATGGTGCCGCTGAAATATGTAGGCTTTGTACATATCCAATCAATATTTTCTCTATTTGCTCCGAACCGCCGATCATCAAACTTCCTAATGCAACACCAAAATATAAGGTTGCAATCAGCAATATATATATTTTTTGCGTCGATGTCAAACGAAATCTTAATTTGAAGTTTTTCTTAATTTTGTATCTCACAAATTGTCCACCTTTACCTTTCAGATAACCTATATTATTCAAAGATGGACAAGATTATGCTACTTGCTTAGTTCATTGGCACGTTTTGTACAAGCAGCCATGGCATCGCAAACAATATCATCAAATCGATTTTCCTTAAATACCCGTAAAGCTTCTTGTGTTGTTCCGCCAGGAGAGGTCACCATATCCATTAACGCCTGCGGATCCATATTGGATTCCATGAGCATATGCGCACTACCTATCAAAGTATGAGAAAACAACAATAACGCGTCATTCTCATTGATCTCTTCTGCCTTAGCATATTCTATTACCGCTTTAGCAAATAGAAAAATATATGCCGGACTACTACCATTGATACTAATACTCGCATTCATTAATTTCTCAGGCATATCACAGACGACACCGGCACCGCTCAATATATCTTTAACT
The DNA here is from genome assembly GCA_045591385.1 of Eubacteriales bacterium. Lineage (GTDB taxonomy): Bacteria > Bacillota > Clostridia > Oscillospirales > UMGS1783 > CAKSHC01. Next base: position 3,546 of record JAZNSU010000017.1, on the reverse strand, counting down.
GCCTTAACTTGCTCTTGAGTCGTGTTGGCGTTGGCACAAACACTGGTAGCGCCATAACCTAACATCATAGGGGTATTTGGCATAATTCGCACAATCGCCGGTGTAAATCCCAAAAAGTAATTACCAATATAATCCGTGGAAATTCCCGCAACCATCGAAACAAACATTTTTCTGCTCCAGTTAATGGTATATCCGGATAACTGATCCAGAACATTCCCGATAACCTGAGGCTTAATGGCTAAAAACAGACAATCGCATGACTCTGCTAATGTTAATAATGAGTTACAGTATGTAACTCGCTCACCAAAACGTTCACATTTACTACGATCAATGTCATAAGCATACAGCCGACAATTTGTATCATTTTTCAATATTCCGTTAATAATGGCGCCTGCCATATTACCGGCACCGATAAAGCCAATTGTTAGATTCATAATTATGTCTCCTAATGCGGGTGGGTGCTTTCTACTATAATACAAATTTGTAAAGATTTCAAGTGATTTTTGCAAAAAATAATTTTTTATTAGAATTATGTCTACTTTTTTATGTAAACAAATGCAAGCAATAAAAACAATTGCCTTTTTAGATACAATATGTTATACTGTTTTCAAAAAAGGAGTACATATATGTTTTGTATATATTGTGGCAAGAAAATAGAAAATACAAGCCGTTTTTGCCAATACTGCGGAATGAACATTATCCCCTCCCCTGTTTCTACTCCACACCAAAATCAGAAACAGAATAATATAATCCCGGCCATTATTGGACTGGCATTATCCCTGATTGGGATCGCCATAACAAGCATTCTCCCCTATGTGGGTGCCTTTGTCGGTGTTTCGGCCAGCATAGCAGCCATTATTATTTGTTCTTTACAAATGAAAGAACACAACATGAAACCCGTGGCAATCACAGGATTCTGCCTTGGCATAATCGGCGTTATTCTAAGTATCGCTATAATCACTTGTTATATTGCAGCTTCAGTTTCCTAGCAAACAAATTTTTTGTTTAAAAAAAGAGAGAAGATTATCTTCTCTCTTTTTTAATGCAATGCATTAAGATAAAAGTGATACATAGATGAAAGCGTTTGCCATGTCTTTGCTACTTCACCCACCAATAGTTCTGAATCAAACAAATACTCCAAAGGATATTTTGCCGATAAATAAAACCGCTTCTTATTTAAATATCGTTTAATATCCTCCGGCACATCCGGATAATGATCTCGCTTATAATCTTCCCCTATCAGTTGAATATGAGGAGCGGCATCAATGTCTTTAACAATTTCGGAAAACTTGTCTATATTCCCCAACACCGCCTCCCGAAACGCCATCATTCCAGCATTGGTAGCATGATATATAAACACACCACAGCTCCACTCACTGTAATTGGCTGAGAAAAACATCCCAGGAGTATCGGCTTCTTCATTGGCAACCGATGCACAAAAATGAAGATACATATAATCTTTTATCGGGTATCTCTTTCCCGTATAGCGAAAATCGTTAAATGCACGCGACATACATCGCCCGGGAATGGTACATATGGATTCATCAATCGATTGAGCTACCGGCATGAGTTCTTGATGAAGTAACCGTAAAGGATCTCGCACATGTTCAATGTAATTGTATTTATGCTTTTCGTAATAGGATTTGGAGTTATCCAGAAAAGCGCCCCAAAAATATTCAATTGTTTTTTCGTTAAAACCGTTAAATCTGTCCATCTTTCATGAGCTCGTCCGCCGTCTGCAAGGCAGACTCGGTAATGTTTACACCGCCAATAATGCGAGCTACCTCTCGCCTTCTTCCATCATAATCCAGCGCCTGAATCTCCGTATAGGTTTGATTATCACGTATTTGTTTAAAAATATAAAAATGTTGATCTGCCATAGCGGCAATCTGCGCCAAATGAGTGACACACAACACCTGTGCTTTCTTCGATACCGACTTAAGCAGAATGCCGATCTTTTGAGCCGTTTTGCCACTTACGCCCGAATCCACCTCATCAAAAATCATGGTTTCCGCCATGCCTTTTTCAGATAGCACCTGGATCATAGCCAGCATAATGCGTGACAATTCGCCACCGGATGCGGTTTTCGCCAGAGGCCGTGGATCCTCACCCGCATTTGCTGAAATATAAAACTCTACAACATCCCGTCCGTATGCTGTAAATTTTTCGCTTGGAATAATGTTGACAACAAATTTACACTGATCCATATCCAAAAAAGCAAGCTTTTCCATCACGCATTTTGCCAATTTTTCGCCGTTTTTTATCCGTTTTTCGGTTAATTTTGCGGATTTTTGAGCCAGTTTTGAGGCCAAATCTTGAAAAATTTGCTGTTGTTTTGCTAATTTTTCCTCTGAAAACTCCAATTCTTCCAGTTCACGTGAAGACTTTTCCAATTCCTCTAAGGCTGCTTCAACCGAACCGCCGTACTTTATTTTTATGCGCTTGATCTCAGCCAGACGGTTTTCAATATCATCCAATGCACCCGCAGAATATGTCATTTTATTCTGACAATCCCGTAACGTAGAAATAGTATCATCCGTTTGCAGGATAATATCCCGCAATACCTGATGAACCGTCTTTATTTCCTCGGAAAACTGACCAACACGCTCCAGTACACTATCGGCACGTAACAATAACTCGTCTGCTGAATTTTCTTGATCAGATAAAACACGCAGAGATTCCGATAATGCTCCCGCAATTTTCTCCGCATGAGCCGCCACATTCCGCTTTTCGAGAAGTTCCTCCTCTTCACCAATTACCAGCTTGGCCTCCTGCAGTTCTTTCACGCGATAGGATAGTATATCTAGGCGATCTGACTTGTCCTGCTCTTGTTTCTGCAGGCGAAATAATTCCTTTCGTGCCGCAGAAACCTCGCGATACAGTTCCTGATATTCCTCTAATTCATCTTGATAATCTCCATATCCATCTACATATGACATATGCGTAGACGGATTTAGAATGCGCTGATTCATATGTTGACCATGTATCGTTACCAAATTAGCAGAAATGTCTTTCAATACAGTCAACGGAGTCGGTCGACCGTTAATCTTAACAACCCCATGCCCATCTGCCCGAAAACTGCGTTCAATATACAGATTACCATCCTCATCCGGAGTCATGTCAAATTGATGTAATTGCTCCAATACATCATTCGAATGAACCGAAAAAACAGCAGCAACATAGGCGCGATCAGCACCCGTACGAATCATATCGCGCGATGCACGTTGACCGAGCAATAACCCCAATGAATCAATTATGATGGACTTACCGGCACCGGTTTCACCCGTTAATATATTAAATCCACAAGTAAAGTCTATCTCTGCTTTTTCAATAACCGCTATATTTTCAATATATAATCTTTCAAGCATCGTACAATCCCCTTACGGGTCTTCCTTTATTGAAAAATATCTTGAAGTTCGAGTGCCAATTCCTGCGCTTTTTCATTGGTTTTGATTGCCAAAAAGATAGTGTCATCTCCCGCTAATGATCCGACAACGCCGTCAAAACTCATCGTATCAATGGCGGCACAAACCGCTTGTGCCATGC
>JAZNSU010000016.1:0-4244 GCA_045591385.1 Eubacteriales bacterium | reverse complement strand
TCTTCCTGTTCAGTCGGGCAGTAATTGTATTTTAGAGGCTATGAACCGCAAATATACACGCGAGCAATATCTGGATACGATAGCATATGCAAAACAGGTCATGCCGGATATTACCTTTACCAGTGATATTATCGTTGGCTTTCCCGGTGAGACCGCGGATGATTTTGAGCAAACCCTGTCCTTAATTAAGGAAGTGCAGTATGAAATGCTGTTTTCCTTTATCTTTTCCCCCAGAAAAGGGACTCCGGCCTATTCGATGCCAAACCAAATTCCCTATGCGGAAAAACTGAAGCATTTTGATCGGCTATTAAAAGCGCAGGAAGAAATATCCGCACAAAGAAATAAACAATGCGAAGGGAAGTCCTTTCGGGTTTTGTGCACGGGGCGTGATGATAAGAATCAAGCCTTGTTAGCCGGTCGTACGGATAGTAACAAATTGGTATTTTTCCCGGGAAATGATGATCGGATCGGTACCTTTTGTAATATTAAAATAACCCAGGCAAAAACATGGTTTTTGTATGGAGAAGAAATGGAGTAAATTATGAAAACAATGAATGAAACGATCGAATTGCTCGGTCAGCAGATTTTATCCAGCGATGAATATGTCTCCTTTAAGCAAGCGGAAGCGTCTTATCAGGCGGATGCGCAATTATCGGCGCTTGTTAATGAATTTGATGTTTGTCGCAACCAGTTGATCATGGCCCGTGGTGAAGAGAGCGCGGATGAGGCAAAGGTGGCTGACATTCAGGATCAAATGGAAAAATTGTATAATAAGATCATGGAAAATGATAATATGAAGAAATACAATGAGGCGGCCGGAAAATTTGAAGCCTTGATGAAACAGGTCTTCGATTCGATTAATACGGCAGTTTTCGGTCCGCAGGAGTGTACTCATAATTGCGCCACCTGTTCCGGATGCCACTAAACCATTTGGAGGAAGTTTAAGATGTCACTCAGCCCCATGATGACACAATATATGCAAATCAAAGAAAAATATCAGGATTGTATTATCTTCTATCGTCTTGGTGATTTCTATGAAATGTTTTTTGATGATGCCAAAACGGCATCTCGTGAATTGGAGTTGACCTTAACCGGCCGTGATTGCGGCTTGGAAGAACGGGCGCCTATGTGCGGTGTACCGTATCATGCCAGTGAACTGTATGTCAACCGATTGATTGCCAAAGGCTATAAGGTTGCTATTTGCGAACAAACGAGTGATCCGGCCGCATCAAAAGGATTGGTTACACGCGATATTGTGCGTGTTATTACCCCGGGTACGGTGATCGACGGTCAATATCTTGACGAAACTAAAAACAATTATATTGCAGGCATTTATCAAGGAGAACAGGGAACCGCAATTTGTTTTGCGGATATTTCTACAGGGCAGATTTCTTTGTTTGAGCCGGATGGAAATGGGGCCTATCCGCTCATGAATGAGTTGTATAAGTATATGCCCTCGGAAATTATATGTAATACGCAGCCGGATCTGGAATTGGAGCACTTTATTCAGGATAAATTACAGTGCATGCTCTCTCCGTTTCCGGGTGATGCTTTTGCGTTTGCTAATGCCAGTGAAACGGTACTGAAGCATTTTAATAAAAAAGCATTGTCAGATATTGGTATCGGCGATCGAAATGCCAGCGTTTGTGCGCTGGGGGGATTGCTAAAATATCTGTATACTACGCAGTTTTCAGGGCTGGAACATCTAACACGGTTGGATGTTTATTCCGATATTAAATATCTGGAACTTGACGTATCCACACGTCGAAATTTGGAATTGTGTGAAACGATGCGGGATAAGAAAAAACACGGCTCTTTGCTTGGCGTTTTGGATAAAACCAAAACAGCCGCCGGTGGCCGACTGTTGCGATCCTGGATCGAACAACCGTTAGCGGATATCCGTCAGATCCATCGTCGTCTGGATGCTATTGAGCAGTTAAAAGAAGAATATAGTATACGCACACAACTTATGGAATTGCTCTCGGAAATCACCGATGTGGAGCGGGTTATGACCAAGGTGGTTTATAATACCGCAGGTGGTAAGGAACTTCTTTCCTTAGCGCATACACTATCGGTTATTCCGGCGATAAAAGAACAAATATCATCTCTTTCCTGCGAATATTTGCAGGACTTGTACAACAGTCTTGATCCGTTAACAGACCTTTGTTCGTTGATTTTAGTGGCTATCAATCCGGATTGCCCGTTAACGATCCGAGAGGGCAAGATCATTAAAACCGGTTATGATGCCACGGTCGATGAGTTGCGCGCTATGGTCGACGATGCGCAAGCATATATCCAATCGATGGAACAACAGGAACGGGAACGCACAGGTATTCGCACCTTAAAAATACGCTATAATAAAGTGTTCGGATATTATATTGAGGTGTCGAAATCCTTTATAGATCAGGTACCGGAATCGTATATTCGCCGACAAACACTCACCAACGGCGAGCGCTATATTACAGGGGAATTAAAGGAACTTGAAAATCAGATCCTCGGCGCCAGCGAAAAGGTATCCCATTTGGAATATACGCTGTTTTGCAATATCCGATCTATGGCCGCAGACGCACTGAAGATCATTCAAAAAGATGCCGCGGCATTAGCACAGATTGATGTGTTGACAGCATTAGCTCACGTTGCGCAGAAAAACAGTTATGTACGTCCCGTTGTTGATGAGGGTAATGTCATTGACATTCAAGGCGGACGTCATCCTGTAGTTGAAAAAATGTTGCGGGGCAATATGTTTGTTCCCAATGATACATATCTGGATACGGCATCCGCGCGCTTGATGATCGTTACCGGCCCAAATATGGCTGGTAAATCTACTTACATGCGCCAAACGGCATTGATTGCCCTTATGGCGCAGATGGGATCTTTTGTTCCTGCGCAACACGCCCATATCGGTATTTTAGATAAAATCTTCACCCGTGTCGGGGCTTCGGATGATCTGGCATCCGGCCAATCTACATTTATGTTGGAAATGTCTGAGGTTGCAGGTATTTTGAAAAATGCAACCTCTCGTTCATTGGTAATTTATGATGAGATTGGCCGCGGCACTAGTACTTATGACGGCATGGCGATTGCTCGTGCCGTGCTGGAATATACGGCAAATGTGGAAAAATTAGGCGCCAAATGTATCTTTGCCACTCATTACCATGAGTTAACGGAGTTAGAAGGGAAGATTGACGGCGTTAAAAATTGCCGTATAGCGGTCAAGAAAAAGGGTGATGAGATTATCTTTTTGCGGAAAATTGTTGCGGGTGCCGCTGATGAAAGTTACGGTATTGAGGTTGCCAAGTTAGCAGGTGTGGAACAAGAAGTCATTGATTGCGCTAAACGCGTATTGAAGGAAACCATAAAATCCGCAACAAAAGTTTCTTCCTTGGAACATGAAGATGCAGTCCGACAATTATCATTGCTTGATGACAATTCGGCAGCCATTATCAACCAATTAAAAAATACTAACGCAGAAACACTCTCTCCGCTGGAAGCCTTGAATATGCTGTATAAACTTACCCGACTCTCACGAGGAGAGGATTATTAATAGGAGTTATGTATGAAACAAGTTCGTGTATTACCGACAGAGGTTGCGCAACTGATTGCCGCAGGTGAGGTCGTAGAACGACCGGCCAGCGTTATAAAGGAATTAGTTGAAAATGCGATTGATGCCGGCTCAACAACAATACGCATTGATATCGAATGCGGAGGCGTTCGCCTCATCCGCATTACCGATAATGGCTGTGGTATGAATGAATCCGATGCACAGACTTGTTTTTTGCGCCATGCAACCAGTAAGATCCAAAACGCGCAGGATATAAGCGGCGTGCTGACATTGGGTTTCCGCGGTGAAGCCTTGGCCTCCATTGCGGCTGTTTCTCAGATCGAGATGACTACGCGAACGCAGGAGGATATAGAGGGCACACGGATTTGTCTGGATGGGGGAGTAGTGGTTAAAAAAGAACCAATAGGCGCTCCTGTCGGTACTTCGATTACCGTAGAAAATTTATTTTATAACACACCGGCCCGAAAAAAATTCTTAAAATCCGAACGGTCCGAAACCGGTGCTATCAGTGCACTTTTAGATCGTTTAGCGCTGTCCCATCCCGAAATTTCTTTTCAATACTATATCAATAATAAAGAAGAACTGTTCACGCCGGGTGACGGCAAGTTGATGAGTGCCGCATCCGTTGTTTTGGGTGCTCAGCAAGCACGAGCTATGGTGCCGGTTGAAGATAACGGAACCA
>JAZNSU010000015.1:0-1888 GCA_045591385.1 Eubacteriales bacterium | reverse complement strand
TCTTGGGTAAAATCGAGGTTTATCGACCCTGCCCCGCCCGATACCGCCTTTGAGGCGGGGGGGCTGACTCGCATCTTTCTGCCGGCCAGACTGTGCGACAATCCGCATCTGGAGCGGGCCGATCCCGACTACCGTCGCCGCTTGGAGTTGCTGGGCGAGCGGGAACGGAAAGCCCTGCTGGACGGGTGCTGGGATCTGTTTGAGGGGCAATATTTTGCCGAGTTTGACCGAGAGGTGCATGTGGTGGAGCCCTTTGCCCTGCCCCGTCATTGGCCCCGCTATCGGGCCATCGACTATGGCTTGGATATGCTGGCCTGCCTGTTTGTGGCGGTGGACGAGCAGGGGCGGGCATGGGTCTACCGAGAGGTGTATCAATCGGGACTGATCGTGTCGCAGGCGGCCGAGGCGATACGGGCGGCGACTTATGAGCCGATTGCTGCCACCTTTGCCCCGCCCGACCTGTGGAACCGCCACAAGGACACGGGGCGCAGCACCGCCGAGATCTTCCACAACAGCGGCATCCCCTTACGCAAGGTGTCCAATGACCGCGTACAGGGCTGGCTGGAACTCAAAGAGTGGCTTCGTCCTTACACCGACGAGCAGGGGCAACCGACAGCCGCCTTGCGCATCTTTACCACCTGCCGCAACCTCATCCGCACCCTGCCGGCCTTGGCCATGTCGGAGTATGACCCCGGCGATGCCGCTACGACACCCCACGAACTGACCCACGCCCCCGATGCCCTGCGCTATTTCACGGCGGGACGGCCGCGACCGGCGCACCTGACAAAGCCCGAGCCGATTCCCTTCTTTTCTGTGGTTTCCCCAAAGGGGAATTTGGGGCAGGGGGAGCGGGTGAAAGTGATATAAATGAAAAATGAATAATGAATAATGAAGAATGAAAAATGTCGGAGGAAATTTCGGGCGTTGCCCTCAATTTCTTTGAATTTGAAAGGAGAAGTTATGAAAAACGCAACGGAGATTTGGGCCCTGTATGAGAAAGGCCAAGAGCATCATCGGCGCATTGATTTATATGCGGCGACCGAGCGTGCCCACCGCTTTATGCTGGGCGATCAATGGGAATCGGGCGAGGATTATCCGGTGATGAACCTGATTTCGCCCACCGTGAAAAACAAGGTGGCGACGGTGGCGCAGGGGCAGGTGGCCATCACCTTTACCCCGCAGGGCTCACAGGAGAGTCGGGCGGCGCAGACGGCGCTGTGCGAACGGCTGGGCGAGTTTGCCGCTTCCCGCTGGGAGAGTTTCAAACTCGATACGCTGGCGTGGCAGACGGTGCGGGATGCGGCGGTGGCGGGGGACAGTTACCTCTACTTCTATGATGCCGACGGGCGTGCCGAGGTGCTGGATAACACCAACATCTATTTGGGCGACGAGCAGTGCCGTGACATTCAGCGCCAGCCCTACTTTTTGATTGCCGAACGCCGTTTGGTGTCGGATGTGGTGGCGCAAGGACGCAAGGCGGGGGTCAAGGAAAAGGCGCTCGCCGAGATCGCACCCGACGACAGCACGGGGCATCTGCTTTCCGAGCAGGCGCGTGCCGAAGTGGGCGGGGACAAGTGCACCTGTCTGCTCTATCTGTATAAGGACGAGGCGGGGTACGTGCACACGGTGCGCTCGACCCGTTCGGTGATTTATCAGCCCGACCGCGCGTTGTGCGCCATCGACGGACAGGGGCGTGTGACGGGGGGATTGACCCGTTATCCGTTGGTGAGTTTTGTCTGGCAGTCGGTCAAGGGCAGTGCCCGCGGCCGCGGCGAGGTGGCGGGGCTGATCCCGAACCAGATGGAACTGAACAAGACCCTAGCCCGCCGTGCGCAGGCGGTACGCAACTTTGCCTACCCGAAACTGGTGTACGATAAAGACCGTGTGG
>JAZNSU010000014.1:0-15992 GCA_045591385.1 Eubacteriales bacterium | reverse complement strand
ATACCAAACCCTCCTTTGATTTTGTGCTTTTATTATACCATTTTTTTATGGAATGTCAATAAAAAGCAGCATGGACTCTCCATGCTGCTTGTCTTATTTCTCAGGTAGATTGATATAATCGGTAATCGGCACGGTCTGCCACTCATAGTCAGTGTCCGTCACATCGACATAACGAGCCACCGCCTGATCGTATGCCTTTTCCTCTATATAGGTGCCGTTGTGCAGATAATAGCGAAACTCATTTTCCTGCTCATACCAGTAGGGCGAATCCTGCTTGATCTGCTCAGCCTTTTGCGGATTTTCCGGATATTCGGGTTCTAACGATAGAATATAGCCACGGTAGTTCTCCTTTGGTGTTACCTCTTTCCCATCATATCCCAGCACCTCGAAATAGGCTTCGGTAATATTGCCGCTGTTGCCGTAGGCGCCCTGTGCCACAATGCAATGGCGACTATCCACCGTGTCGTATTTCACATACATCAGCGCTCCGCCCATCGAACCGCCACCATAGGACTGCTCATGAAGTAAGCACACCTTTTCATCCTGTATGCCCAGCAATAAGCTTTCACGGTAGTTATACGCCGAGGAGCCATTGAGTTCTACCAGCATCTCATACCGACCGTCTTCGTTCAAATCAAACAGCACCGTCTGCATCTCGGTGCCGTCATCCACCGTGTGCTCGCTGACGGTCTGCAATCCGCCGTCGGCAAAAAAATTCTCGTATGTTTCAATATCCTTCTGTTTCTGATCCTTTTTGAGAGCGCAACCGCCCAATAGCAACAGGACGGACAGGCTCATCGCCAAGATTCGTTTCATAGACATCATACCTTCTGTTGTAAATATTTACGCACCAAATTCAGAGCACGGGCGGCGGCAAACTTACGGATGATATTGCGGGTGCGAGTCTTAGAACCCAAGCGGAATTCCTCAACCCGTGTTCCCTTTTCACCGACCACGCCAACGTACACAAGCCCCACCGGCTTTTCATCCGTGCCGCCGTCGGGACCCGCAATGCCGGTAATGCCAAGCCCGATATCGGCGCCCGACAATTTGCGCACTCCCTCGGCCATCGCCTTGGCTACCTCAGGAGAAACGGCGCCTTTTTCCGCAATCAGTTCGGCGGGCACGCCCAGCAGTTTGGTCTTGGCTTCGTTGGCATAGGTCACCGTACCAAAACCGAAGATTTCACTCGCCCCCGCTAAATCGGTGAGAGATTTCGCAATCAACCCGCCGGTGCAACTCTCAGCGGTCGCCATAGTCATACCACGCTCACGGAGCATCTTGGATACCTGCTCCTCAATACTCGTCACGTCAATGCCGTATACGTAGTCCCCCATACGGCGGCAAACCTCGTCCACCACGGGAGCAAGGATGCGCTCGGCATCGGTTTCATCATCGGCCGAAGCGGTAATGCGGATCTCGGTCTCCACATCCTTGGCATAGGTGGCCACAGTGGGGTTTTGTCCGTCCAGCAGATCGGATAGGGCATCGGCACAATCCGACTCCCCAATCTCCATCACCCGCACCCGACGGGAATAGAGTTCCTTGGTCTCGCCTTTGGTCAGATAGGGACGCACACCATCCTCAAACATGGCCGTCATTTCCCGCGGCGGACCGGGGAGCATGATGAGGGTCTTATTATTCTTAGAAATGGCAAAACCGGGGGCAGTACCCTTGGCATTGTGAAGCACGGTGCACCCCTCGGGCAGATAGGCCTGCTTTTTCTGCGACTCGGTCATCTGCCGTCCCGACTGCTTGAGAATTTCAGCCAGATGCTCATACGAGGGCTGATGCAATTCCAATTTTACCCCAATGGCGGCGCAGGCTGTTTCTTTGGTCAGATCGTCTTTGGTCGGGCCAAGACCACCCGTGGTGATAACGCAGTCGGCATGGGCAAAGGCCGTTTCCAGCGCCAGTTTGAGTCGCTGAGGATTATCCCCCACCACGCTCTGATAATACACGTGTACACCCATGCCCGCCAAGTTTTTGGCAATATAGGCGGCGTTAGTATTGACTACGTCGCCCAACAACAATTCCGTTCCGACACATAAAATTTCACAAGTCATAATCTACCTCAGTATGCGCTGGGCGTGATGATCTCTTCCTCGATGCCGGTCATCGCCCGTTCGATAAGGCCCTCTACATCCAGTTTATTCATCTGGGCTCGCACGGCAAACTCCTTGGGCTTGGTGCGGGGATGGCGCGGGGTAAAGACGGTACAGCAATCCTCATAGGGCAAAATCGAGGTTTCAAAGGTGTCGATCTTATGCGCAATCTCGATAATCTCCACCTTATCCATACCGATCACGGGACGAAGCACCGCCATATCGGTAAAGGACTCGGTCACGCCGATGGCTTCCATCGTCTGGCTGGCCACCTGTCCCAAACTTTCGCCCGTAATCAGCGCTCCGCATTTCTTATTTTTTGCCACTTTTTCCGAAATACTCATCATAAATGCACGCATCACCAGCGTAAAATACTCTTCTTCGCAATGATCCCGTATCGCCTCTTGAATTTCGGTAAAGGGCACTACCGTCAAATGAATATTGCCCGAATAGCGAGCCACGGTGCGAAGCAGGGTTTTCACCTTATCTTTCGCCCGTTCCGAGGTGTACGGATAGGAGAAGAAATGCACCCCCGACAGCGACACGCCACGTTTGGCCATCATATAGCCGGCTACAGGACTGTCGATACCGCCCGAAATGAGGAGCATCGCCTTGCCGTTGGCACCAACAGGCAGACCGCCCGCGCCCTTTTCGGAGGCTTCATGCACGCAGGCCTTTTGGTCGCGCACTTCGGCAATCACGATCAGGTCGGGGTTATGCACATCCACTTTCAAGTGGGGGAACTTTTCCAGCAAATAGCCGCCCACCTCGGCCGAGATCTGCGGCGAGCCCAAGGGGAAACGCTTATCGGCACGTTTGGCCTCTACCTTAAAGGTTTTCACTTCCTGCAACCGATCGGCCAAGAATTCGGCCGCCGTTTCCTTGATGGCGTCCATATCCTTTTCACACAGGGCACACAGGGACAGAGCGGCAATACCAAACACCTTTTTGGCCGCCTCATAGGCGCCCTCAAAGTCACACTCGCAGCCCGACTTGGCTTCCACATACACGGCCGACTGCATGGTATACACCGAAAACTCGCCGTAGGGGGCGATGGCCGAGCGGATATGGCTGAGTAACAATTTTTCGAACCGACCTTTATTGAGCCCTTTCAGGATCAGTTCGCCGTATTTCAATAAGATACACTTTTCCATATTATCGATACGCCAGATGGGCACGGCAGGCATCTAAGCCGTCGCACAACCGGTCAATCTCCTCTTTTGTATTATAGATCCCTAAACTGATGCGAACCGCCGAACGGATCCGCTCACTCGGCAGCCCCATGGCGTGAAGCACATGACTGCCGCCGCTCGACTTGGCCGAGCAGGCCGAGCCGGCCGATACGTAGATCTGATTTCGCTCTAAATCGTGCTGAATGGTTTCGCTGTTGAGGGGCGGAATTGAAATATTATATATATAAGGTACGGAATTTTGAGGAGAATTGATCAAAATCCCATCCATTTCTCCTATTTTTTGGCGTAAATAGGCGCCCAATTCGTCCAGTTTTTTACGATTTTCGGCCGCATTGGCAAAAAATTCGCTCACGGCAACACCAAAACCGACGATGCCCGACACATTTTCGGTGCCTGAACGCATTCCTTTTTCCTGTCCGCCACCCAATAATAGCGGCTTGATATGCACACCCTTAGCCACATACAAAGCGCCGACCCCTTTGGGTCCGTACAGTTTGTGCGCCGACAAACTCATCAGGTCAATCCCCATCCGCTTGGGGTAGATCGGCCGTTTGCCGTAGGCTTGCACGGCATCGCAATGCAAAAGCGCAGGTGCGCCTTTCCTTTTTATAATCGCGGCGGTTTCCTTGACGGGGAATGGTTCGCCCGTTTCGTTATTGACCGCCATCATGCTGACCAGTACCGTTTTGTCGGTAATCGCCTCATCGAGTTTGGTCATATCTCTCAGATAGACCACCTCAAAACCCTCTTTTTCCAAGACTTTGAAACATTCGAGGACAGACGGATGTTCAAAGGCGGTGGTGACGATGCGGTTGCCCAGTTTGGCTCTTGCGCGGGCAGCACCGAAGATGGCGGTATTATTCGATTCGGTAGCCCCTGCGGTGAAATATATCTCGTCGGGGCGCACGGTTAACGATTCGGCGATGGCTTCTCTGGACTTAGTTACCAGCCGTTCGGCGTAGATGCCTGCCATGTGTAGCGACGATGGGTTGCCGTAAATTTCAGTAAGCGCCTCTTGCATGGCCTGCGCCGCTTGGGGCAAAACACGGGTGGTAGCGCTGTTATCCAAATAAATCATATTATTTACCAAGAAAATGCTTCATGAGCGAGGGGCCGTTATCAAAGCGGCATCCTGTCGAGGCGGCCGTTTCTTCGGTAAATGTCAATCCGCAACCCTCACTTACCGTATTACGGTAGATCAGATAGGGCACAGGGTCGCCGACATGGGTGCGACAGTCGATGGGGGTGGGATGATCAGGCAGGATCATGACTGACAGTTCCTCGTCCTTAAACGCTTCGAGAATGGGGCCGAGGACTTTCTTGTCAATAATTTCAATCGACTCGACCTTTTCCTTGGCATCGCCGTGGTGACCGCACTCGTCGGGGGCTTCCATATGCAGATAGACAAAGTCTTTACCCGCTTTGAGGGCGGCAATGGCAGCGGCGGTTTTTCCCTCCCAGTTGGTATTGATCAGCCCCGTAGCGCCCTCGACATCGATCGATTGCATATCGGCGCACAGACCGATACCCTTGATCAGGTCGACCGCCGAAATAACGGCACCATCCAGCCCATACTCTTCCTTAAAGGGTTTGAGGGCGGGCTTGGTCCCGTCGCCCCACAGCCAAATGCTGTTGGCGGGGCGCAGACCGCGGGCGATGCGAGCTTGATTTACGGGATGATCTTTCAACAAATCATAAGATTTTTTCATTAAGTCAAGCATCTTGGCGCCGTATTCGCCGCCCGGCAAATAGTCGGTAATCTTCTTATCCGAGATATCGTGGGGCGGAGTAAAGACGAAGCCGTTGGGGGCTTCTTTCCAGACCAGACAATGGCGGTAGGATACGCCGGGATAGAAGGTCATGATCTCGTCGCCCAATTTCTCCTGCACAAAGCGGATGAGTTCAGACGATTCGGCGGTGGTAATCTCGCCGGCGCTATAGTCGATCATCGTTTTATTTTCATAGTCTTCCTCCTCCGAGAGGGTGACAGTATTGCAACGGAAGGTGCGGTCGGTCAAACTCAATTCAATGCCCATGCTGACCGCCTCAAGCGGAGAGCGGCCGGTATAATAGATCTCGGGGGCATAGCCCATAACCGAGAGGTTGGCGGTATCGCTGCCGGGGTTCATGCCGGCGGGCACGGTCTGTACCAGACCCATTTCGCCCATGGCGCAGATGCGATCCATATTCGGTTTATGCGCTACCTGCATGGGGGTCTTTCCATTCAATACGGGAACGGCACGGTCGGCCATGCCGTCGCAGAGTAAAACGATGTATTTCACGGGTAATTCTCCTTATACTTTTAATTCTTTTATTGTACCTCGTTTTGCCAATCTTGTCAATGAAGTGTTTTTTCGAGGAAATTTGACAAAATTTTGTAAGTTTTTTATAAAATTTGCTGATTTGTGCGATAATTTTCCTTGACATTCACAAAAAATACATTTATAATAGAATTAAAATTAAGGTGAGTGGTGTTTGTATTTGGCAAAAAGCGAGAAGGATCATTCCTTATCAACCGAGTTTCCGGCAGTACTGCCCGATCTTTTGCCGAAGATTCACGCGCTGGCTCGTCAGTATGCCGGTATTACCGAGCAAGACGATCTGGTACAAGAGGGGTTGATTGCCCTATACGAATGTTGCCGTACTTTTGATGCGCAACGGGGAATCCCCTTTGATGCTTATGCTCTCACCTGTGTGCGGCGGCGCATGATCAGCGCCCTGCGGAAAAATTCAGTTGTATGTTCTGTCGCTATCGATGAACTGCAAAGTCTGCCCGACTTAGTCTCCACCGCTCCGGCCCCTGAAGATTACGCCTTGGGAAAGGACAGCGTGGAGCGTTTGTGCGTGCTTTTACATACGCACCTATCCCCTTTTGAACGTCAGGTTTTGATCCTGCATCTGGATGGGTTACGGTATCGGGAGATTGCGCAACAGTTAGATAAGAGCGAAAAGTCGGTAGAAAACGCCTTATCCCGCATACGGATCAAGTTATCCAAGCAACTGTCGGTTGTTTGATATATGCCCATGTAGTTTAATCAGAAGAACGTGTTTACAAGGCGTCGGTGCGATTCCGACCGAGGGCAAAACTATATTTCATTTCTACGAGGGGAAAGACCAATGTACGAAGACAAGACACTCATTTGCAAGGAATGCGGCCAGGAGTTCGTGTTCACCGCCGGCGAGCAGGAATTCTACGCAGAAAAGGGCTTCCAGAATGAGCCCCAGCGTTGCAAGGAATGCCGCGCTGCTCGCAAAAACGCCACCAAGGCTAACAGAGAGTACTTCACCGCTACTTGCGCTGCTTGCGGCGCTGAGGCGAAAGTGCCCTTCCAGCCCAGAGAGGACAGACCCGTTTATTGCAGCGAATGCTTTGCAAAACAGAAAGAACAGAGCCTTTAATTTAGTTTAACTGTGTTCCCATGGGCGGTAAAGAGATTCTTTACCGCCCTTCTGTTATTCTTAAGGAGAACATTATGATTTTTACACAAAAAATTCATATCGATTCCGAGCGGTGTGACCAACACGAGAATCTGCGTGCCGATGCCCTGTTCCTGCTCATGCAAAATGCGGCGGGACAACACGCCGCACGCTTAGGATTCGGGCGCGCACAACTGGTACAATCACGCACGGCTTGGGTACTCACCCGTGTGTCGGTGCGCATGACCCGTTGGCCCAAATGGAACAGCACGCTAACCTTGACCACGGCACCCGGTGTCGGACGAGCGGGCTTATACCGCCGCTACTTCACCTTTGCCGACGAGCAGGGACCATGTGGACACGCCACCTCGTTATGGACGGTCATTGACTTAGATAAGCGAGCCATTGTCAGCGCCGACAAGGCCCCTGCCGTACCTGCGGCGGACGGCTTCACGCCCCTGCTCTCCGCTCCGGCCAAAGTACGGCGAATCGAGGGGGAGTCAACGGTTACCGACTATCATTGCCAATACACCGATGCCGATCTCAACCATCACATCAACAATGCCGCCTATATCCGCTTTCTTGAAAATGCACTTCCATCCGACCGGTTCGCCGATGCCACCCTTTGCGAACTGGATGTTTGCTATCATCGGGAAATCAAACCGGCGGCAGATATTTCACTTTTACTGACACAGAACGAGGATCGCTTCCATTTTGCCGTGCAGGACGGCGAAACAACCGCCTTTGAAGCCTGCGGCCGATGGGAATAACATAGAAAAACAGACACCAAGAAGGTGTCTGTTTTTTCATGGAAAGGCAGTACAAATTCGTTATTCTTTTATTTTTTGACCTATGTATTCAAACCCCTACTGTTTTTATAATTCGTGCCGTAGGCCAACCGAGACTTATTCACTATTCACTATTACTTATTACTTCCGCCAAAATCGACTTTACAGTGAAGAGTGAAAAGTGAAGAGTGAAGAGGTAAAAAGTAAAATCGACAAGGCTCTGTCGAACCTTGTCGATTTTGGTGGAGATAAGGGGATTCGAACCCCTGACCTTCGCGATGCGAACGCGACGCTCTACCAACTGAGCCATATCCCCGTTTCCGTGCTTTCTATTATAAAACGAAAGCACGAATTTGTAAAGAGTTTTTTTAGAAAGTCATTCTAACTTTTCTGCGAGCCAACGTTGCTGCGCCAATGACGCCGCTGTCGCCGCCCAGTTGCGCACGCAGGAAAGTGGGTCCGCCGACGCCGCGACGGTTGAGCTTGGTGAACTGCTCGACGACTCCGTCAAAAATTATGTCGCTATGCGTCATGAGCCCGCCACCGAAGACATAGGTATTAATACCCATAATTTGATAGATGTTATAGCAGAGCATACCGATCATTTTGGTCATGCGGTTTTTCAGCAAAATAGCGAAGGCATCGCCTGCTTCTACGGCAGCAAGCAAATCCGGGCCGGCAACCGTTCTTTCTTTCGACAATTCCACCAAAGAAGATTTCGGGAACTGATAAGCCAGAGCACGAACCCACTCATCGACATGAGCGCCGCCGGCATAACTCTCAAAACAGCCCAGATTATTGCAGGCACAAGGCATACCCTGACCGGGGGTAACTACGGCATGACCGAACTCGCCGGACAGCCCGTTATCCCCATAAAACAGATTGCCGCCGATGATAACGCCGCCGCCGATACCGGTGGATACGGTCATGTAGATCATATTGCGGATGCGGCCGGTGTCGAGCGCATCATACTCGGCCAGACCGGCCAGATTGGCATCGTTATCTAACCAGCATTTGCACCCCAATGCTTCAGACAGCACCTCACATATCATCAATCCCTTCAAATGCGGAATATTAGGAGTATCCAACACCATACCATGTACACGGTCGACCGCTCCGGGGATACCGATCCCGCAACCATCCGGGACTTCGCCCTCCAAAAATTCTAGGACTTTCTGACACAGCGCTTCCATAAACAGTGTAGAGGTGAGGCTTTCGGGCGTTTTAATGGATTGTTGACGAACCAATTGCCCGCTTTCATTAAGCAGACCGAACGCGACCTTGGTTCCGCCGATATCAATACCTAATGTATTTCCCATTTGTATGTACCCTTTCATATGTGTATATGTGTCTTAATTGTAACAAATATGGATAATAAAGTCAATGAGGTAGCCGACAATCTTTTTAAAAAAAGTGTCGCATATTGGGAAAGAATATGATATAATAAAAAAAAAGTGTGAGGGTATATTATGTATAAGAAAATCCTATCTCTACTGTTTTGCATACTCCTTTGCTGTTCCCTGTTGCTGACAGGGGTATCCGCCACCGCACCGACCGATGAGGAACGCACGACCATTTACGGTTTCCGTTTATCATCGCCACAGGCCATTGTCAAGTTTTTTGCTGATGATCCCACAGCTCTGACGGTGGTAGCGGAGCAATCGGAGCAACCCGCTATCTATGCCGGCACCTACGCTTCGGGGCATTTTTACGGCGTGGATCGAATGGGAGAACTTTTCTACTCGCCCTTAGATTCGTTTGCTCGCACCTCTGTCGGCACGGTCATCGCCGATACCGAAAAGTGGCGTGCGGCAGAACTGACCTATGACTATGCCAACGGCCGACTGCTGCTGTTGGCGCACAATATACAGACCGATGTCCGTACCGGCACGCTATACGCCGTTGATATGCAAACGGCAGGAGTAACCACTCTTTGCCAGATCGGCAATGAGCTGGCCATCCACGCCCTAGCGGTCGATCCTGACGGCAAATTGTATGCCATTGACGGACAAGGCGATCTTTACACGATTGATATTGCCACGGGCACACCGACCAAGATTGGCTCGACCGGATATGCCGTATCTCTACTTCAATCTATGTGCTTTGATCGGCAGAGCGGCAAACTGTACTGGGCACGTTATGCATCGGGCAGTTCGGTTTTGTGTGAGGTGAATCCGGCAACGGCGGAACTGACCGAACTGGGTACGATTGGTGAGCAAGCACAGATCAACGGTCTGTGCCTGGCCGGAGATTCGTTCCGCGTGCAATTTGAAGCCGAGGCGGGCGGCAGTGCCGGCGCCAACGGCGGCAATTACTACAAAGAGGGCGATCGGGTAAGCATCACGGCCACACCCGATAAGGGTTACACCTTTGGCGGATGGTCAACCTCGGCGGGCGTACTGTCGAGTGTCACCGAAGAAAGTTGCACACTGGTCATGCCTACTCCTGGGCAGGACGTGACGGTCAAGGCCTATTTCGTACCCGCCAACCGCTACACCCAGCGCACGGTGCGTGACAACGATGCAGGCATAAGCGTAAGCGGCAACATCTACTACAACGCCACCGTTCGGGTGGGCGATCTGACCGAGGGAGATGCCTACACCCGCTTGCAGGCCAAGGTCAAGAATAAGACTGTTGTCGACGCTATGACATTGAATCTAGACACCCATGCCTCGCAAGGAGTCATGGCCGCCCACAAAGGAAATGTGGCGGTGAGCATTCGGGTAGACAGTGCATATGAGGGAAAGAAACTGACGGTATGGCAGGCCACCGACGCCAAGATCGTGAAAGCGGTCGGGACGGTAAAAGACGGCGTACTGACCTATAAGACAGCAGCGATAACGCCCGTCCTGATCACCGAGGGCGGCGGATTCTCTTTTGGGACATTTTTGTTGATTGTGCTTATTCTGCTGTTGCTGGCCGTTGGTGTGGTATACCTGCTGCATCTGCGACACATGGCTCGCCTGCGCGCCAAGAAGAATGGGAAAACGATCCGCAAGCGCTCCTTGCGCACCCGTATCGGTAACTGGTTGCGTTCCCGTAAAAAGAAATAAATAAGAATAATCCGAACTCGTTGGAGTTCGGATTTTTCCTTTTTTGGCAACCGATGCTTCATTTACCTGTAATTTTCAGGGTTTTTCCTCTCTTTTTTATGGTATAATGCACGGGAGGTGAAAGAAATGAAAAGACTATTTGCCATTTTGCTGGCGGTCTTACTGGCCATCAGCACACCCATGACGGCGCGGGCAACTACTCCCATTTATGCCGGCGCGGTCACGGTTTCTTACGGCTCGCTTCATGTACGAAGCGGCGCATCGACAAGCCACGCGGTTTTAACTTCCTTACCTAAGGGCAGTCATATTACGCTCTTACATAAGAGCGGGTCTTGGTGGAAAGTGCAGTACGGAAACGGACAGTACGGCTACTGCCACGCCGATTACATTACCCCCATCGAGGGGCGGCAGGCAACCGTTGCCGTAAGTTGGGGCACGCTTAACGTGCGCAGCGGTGCGGGTACAAGTTACACCCGCGTGGCGTCGCTCAATAAGGGCGAATCGGTATTGGTGCTTTCTACGGGTAACGGATGGAGCCGTATCCTGTACCACGGCACCAAGGTTGGCTATGTCAGTTCAAACTATCTGTCGGGGCAAACATCCTCTGTGCCGACGGGCGTATCGCTGGCGGTGCCGTCCTATAAGCAGACGGACAGCCGCTGGAGCGGGGTTAAGATCGGCAGTTCGGGCAAGACGATCGGGCAGATCGGTTGCACCACAACGGGCATTGCCATGATGGAGTCCTATCGCACGGGATCGACCATTACGCCTGATGTGATGAGTCGGCGCCTATCCTATACCGCTTCGGGCAATGTTTACTGGCCGAGCGATTATCGGGTGACGACTGTCTACAGCCTGTCGAGTATCGCTTCTCTGCTACAGGCGGGCAAGCCGGTGCTCATCGGAGCAAGAAACGGTTACGGCGCCCAGCATTGGGTGGTCATTACCGGTTATAACGGACAGGGGTTATCGGCTACCAATTTCTCCATTAACGACCCCGGTTCGAACACCCGTACCAACCTGCAGCAATTCCTTAATGTCTATCCTTCCTTCTATAAATATTTTAACTATTAAACAACGAGGCAGAGGCTCATCACGAGTCTCTGCCTTTTTTCATACAAGTATTCAGTTGTGCGGCAAATGCCTGCGGGGTCAACACAGGACGGGAGCAGAGCCAGCGATTGATGGCGCACAGGAGAGCATCGGCATAAAAGGTGGCGCTAAACTCATCGCATTGCCTGCCCAAAGCCGTGCGGCACCGCCCGTGCAGATACTCGCCAAAACAATTCTGCTCTTTGACACAAAGCATCCTGCGGTAAAAGTCCCGATTCTCATACAGATAGCCGCATAAATCCGACAGGTCTTGCCCTGCGGGTGCCGAATGTTTTTCCAGCCACTCGGTTTGGAAGATCCAGTTGACCAATTCATACTTATCGTGAAAATGGTAGTAAAAACTTTTTCGACTGATCCCGCAAGGGGCGCAGATATGGGCAATGCTGACCGAGGAAAACGGGCGGGTTTTGAGTTGCTGTTTGAGCGCCTCTGCCAAAGCCTGTTTGGTTTTTTGGGAATCTGCCATGCATTTCTCTCCTTTTGCGGATAAAAAAGACTTATCCGCCTATACTTGCAGATAAGTCTTGTCGTTTCCGATGACGCCAGGAGAACCCTCCATGATGTTGACTGATCATCACACTTGTGTGCCGACTACTCCCTTATTATTTGCATTATACCACATTTTGACAAAGTACGCAAGAGAATGATATAATTTTGTTACAGATATTTATTTTGTCCGATGAAAGAATCGGCAAAGCGTGGTATACTATAGGAAAAGAAGGCAAGGAGGCAATTTATGACGTTTCACACACAACCTCTCTCAGAATTATTAGAACAACTTCACACCGACGAGCAACAGGGGCTGACTCCCCAACAGGTGGCGGACAACCAAAACCGATTCGGCACCAATGTACTCAAAGAAAAGAAAAAGAAAAGTTTAGCCCAACGTTTCTTCGATCAATTCAAAGATGTAATGATCATCATCCTGCTATTGGCCGCCGTGGTATCCTTTATTGTGGTCTGCATTGATGCACCCAAACATGGTTGGGGCGAGATCTTTGAGCCTATGCTTATTGTGCTGATCGTGATCCTCAACGCCGTGATCGGCGTATATCAAGAGGGCAAGGCCGAAAAGGCGCTGGATGCGCTTAAAAACATGTCGGCACCACACGCCCGCGTCATTCGCGGCGGGGTAGAAACGATCGTAGATGCGTCGCAGTTGGTACCGGGGGATATCATTCGGCTGGAAGCGGGCGATTTTGTTCCCGCCGATGCCCGCCTGATCCGTTCGGTATCGCTCAAGAGCGAGGAATCGGCCTTGACGGGCGAATCGGTTCCGTCGGAAAAGGATCACACGGCAACCATTGCCGAAGATGCGCCGCTGGGCGACCGCACCAACATGGTATTTTCGGGTTGTTCGATTACCTACGGTACGGCCACGGCCGTCGTAACTGCCACCGGTATGGATACCGAGATGGGCAAGATCGCAGGACTGCTCGACGGCGAGGACGAGGGGCAGACGCCCCTGCAACAGAAACTTGCGCAGTTGGGGAAATATTTAGGCATTGTAGCCTTGATCGCCTGCGCGATCGTCTTTGTTGTCGGTTGGCTGGAGGGTACTCCTCCGCTGGAAATCTTTATGACGGCCGTTTCCCTTGCCGTTTCTGCCATTCCCGAGGGATTACCCGCCATTGTGACCATCGTGTTATCCATCGGCGTACAGCGCATGGTTAAGAAAAACGCACTTATTCGCCGTCTGCCCGCTGTAGAAACGCTGGGCGGTGCTTCGGTCATTTGTTCGGACAAAACGGGCACACTGACCCAGAACCGCATGACCCTAACTAAGGTATATGTAGACAGCACCAAACAAACGGAAAACGTGACCGACAGTAACTCGCCGTCGGCGCGGGCGCTGCTCAACTATGCCACCTTATGCTGTGACGGTTCGGTATTGTTTGAGGATGGCAAGGAACAACACATCGGCGACCCGACCGAGACGGCCATTGTCGTAGCGGCACACAAAAACGGCATGGAAAAGGATGCGCTTAATGCGACCTGTCCCCGTCTGGCCGAACTGCCCTTTGACTCCGATCGCAAACTTATGACAACGGTCAATGAGATCGACGGGCGTCCCATTGCTATTGTAAAAGGTGCTTTTGACATGATGGCGCCGCTCTGCATCACGGGCGACATGGAGGCAGCCAAGGACATGACCGAGAGCATGAGCCGCGATGCCTTGCGGGTACTGGCGGTGGCTTGTAAGACTTTAGATGCCGTTCCCGAACATCCGACCAGCGAGGAACTGGAAAACGGGTTGACCTTCTTAGGACTGGTGGGCATGATCGACCCGCCCCGACCCGAAGCCAAGGAAGCGGTGGCTACATGCCGCAAGGCGGGCATCAAGCCCACCATGATCACGGGTGACCACGTAGTAACGGCATCGGCCATTGCCAAGGAACTGGGCATCTTGCAAGAGGGTGACCGTGCCATTACAGGTGCCCAGTTAGATGCCATGAGCGAGGATGAACTGGACGGTCAGGTTGAACACATTTCGGTCTATGCCCGTGTATCGCCCGAAAACAAGATCCGCATTGTCAAGGCATGGCAACGGCGCGGTCAGGTGGTGTCGATGACGGGTGACGGCGTGAATGATGCACCCGCACTCAAGGCGGCCGATATCGGTTGCGCCATGGGCATTACGGGTACCGATGTTGCCAAGGGGGCTTCGGACATGACCTTGACCGATGATAATTTTGCCACCATTGTGGATGCGGTACGGGAAGGCCGCGGCATTTATGCCAATATCAAAAAGGTGGTTGGCTTCCTGCTGGGCACCAATATCGGCGAGATCTTCACCGTCTTCTTTGCCATGCTTTTCTGGCACGTTACGCCGCTGGCTTCGATGCAACTGTTGTGGATCAATCTGGTTACCGACTCCCTGCCTGCCATTTCCTTGGGCATGGAAGAGGTGGAAAGCGATGTCATGGACAAAAAGCCCAAACCCAAGAATGAGGGCATTTTCGCCCACGGGCTTGGTGTTCGGGTAGTTCTACAGGGTTGTATGTTCGGTATTCTTTCTCTGCTGGCTTTCTGGATCGGCGGTAACTTCGATCCCTCCAACAACATGGCGGGGGGACAAACGCTTGCCTTTATCGTACTGGCCCTTTCTCAGGTCGTGCAAGCCTTCAATATGCGCTCGGAACATTCTCTGTTCCGCATCGGTCCCTTTACCAATAGGAAACTCAACCTATCCGCATTGGCTTCCTGTGCCTTAGTTTTGCTGGTGCTCTTCGTTCCCGGCCTCAACGCCGCCTTTGATCTGGTGATCCTCGAATGGTGGAAATACTTGATTGGCATCGGCTTAGTACTTGTCCCGTTACTGGTCATGGAAGTGAGCAAACTGCTGGGTTTGATCAAACCCAGATAACGCAAAGGACTCATCGTACGATGAGTGCTTTTTCTATGCCGTAACCGGCGATATATCGTTCTTCCATGGGAATCCACTCTTTTTCGAACCGCGCAGCCAATTCGGGGTTGCGGCGGCGGATGCGGCGCATCTGCTCCTCGGGCTCGACATCGCAAAAGACGGTCAGATCGGCATAAGCCCCAAAGCGAGGATGCTGGCTGTACGAGCCCTCCACAATGCGCATTTTGCCATCCACCTTTTTGTATTCTCCCAGCACCATCCGGCTACAGTCAAAACGCCGATAGGTAAAGGGCGCATCGGTACGCAAAAAGGGCAAGACCTCCTCCTCAAACCGTTCATAATGGATATTGCCGCCTACCTCACCGAGCCGCTGTGCGGTACGCAGATGGGGCGGCAGGAAAAAATCGTCCATGTGAATGACCGACGCACCGGTCACGGCAGACAATTCACTTGCCAATGTCGTTTTACCGGCGGCGGCGCGCCCATCAATCGCCGTCACCCGCCCCATCTGTTCCAGAATGGGAATCAAACGGCAAAGATGGCGGGACACCACGCGGTAACTCGGCTTCTCTGCCCTGCGGTATTCTTCCGAATGGTGGACGGGATGCGGATTGTTGCGATATCCCTTATCCACCGGTTCACCCGTCAGTTCTTCCACCGCATCCAGCCATTCGTCGAGGTTTTCCTGACGGGGCTTGGAAAGACGAAAAAGTGAAAAAAGCCACTCGGCAGGCAACCCTTTATCCTTCCAGACATCCAGATGCACACGGCAGACATGGTCGGAAATGACTTCAACCAGTTGTCCTTTGCGCGGTTTTACTGTTTCAAATTCTTCGTCAAAATACCGCTTGGCGGCCTTTTCGTCGGTCAGCAAATGCTCGGCGCCGAAGGCGGCCTGATAACATTGTTTTATAAGATCTTGCGGGCAGGTGGCAGGGTGAGCCGCCATCTGCCCG
>JAZNSU010000013.1:0-1638 GCA_045591385.1 Eubacteriales bacterium | reverse complement strand
GCGAACTCAAGCTCATCAGCCCCACCCTGCTCGATCTGGCCAAGAAGGCCACCGTCCCCGTTGTTCTGCATTACGACCACGGTCTGACCTTCGAGCGTTGCATGGAGGCCCTGCGACTCGGCTTCTCCAGCATCATGTTCGACGGCTCGCTCGGCGATCCCGACCAGAACATCAGCGACACCGCTCAGGTTGTAAAAATTGCCCATGCCTTTGGCGCCAGCGTAGAGGGTGAGATCGGTCATGTCGGTCAGGCGGCCGACGGCGACGGTTGCTACACCACCGTTGAAGAAGCCGTTGATTTCGCAAATCGCACCGGCGTCGATGCCTTGGCTGTTGCCATCGGTACTGCCCACGGCAACTACAAAACCAAACCGGTACTGGATATCGACCGTCTGCGTGCCATCCGCTCGGCTCTGGATACTCCGCTGGTTCTGCACGGCGGCAGTGGTCTGAGCGAGGAGCAGTTCCGTGCTACCATCGAGGGTGGTATTGCCAAGGTCAATATCTTTACCGAACTGTGCAACACAGGGCAGGCGGCCTTTGTCAAGGCTTCCAATGACGGGCTGGACTATCTGGAAGCCCGTAACGCCAAGGTAGGCGCCATCAAAGAAATCGTTAAAAAGAGAATGGCCTTGTTCGGCTGTGCCGGCAAAGCATAAAAATAACCCGCTGTTTGCACAGCGGGTCTTTCTTTTAGATCAATGCACACATCTTATTCCATTGCCGTTCCATATCGGCCACCAGTTTAAACTGGGTGCGACACCGATCCAGATTGTGGTCGGGACGGTGGATACCAAAGTAGACGTCTCCCATAAGATAATCGGTCAAAAAACGAACGCCGCATTCCAACGTCATCATTTTCGAGCCGATCGGCAGACTTTTACGCTCATTTTCCGTCATATCGGGAAATGTCTCATAATAGCCCTTTAAGTACGCCTTATAATATTCGATATCAAAGTGAACCTTGCTCAGATCCGTTTCATCCTCGGCCGCCGTGGATGCGCCAAACCGGATGGAATCGCCGAAATCATAGGCGATCAGTCCGGGCATGACCGTATCCAAATCAATGACACATAAGGGCTCTCGGGTAGTCGCATCCAGCATAACATTATTGAGTTTCGTGTCGTTATGGGTCACCCGCAAGGGCAGTTCGCCGCTTGCCAACCTATCCACCAAAATCGACGCTTCTGCCTCATGCGCCAGGGCAAAATCGATCTCCTCTTTTACCAAGGAGGCACGCCCCATGACATCCTTCTCCAGCGCCTCGTGAAACTGACGAAAACGATCAGGCGTGTTATGGAAATTCGGAATTGTTTCATGCAAAGTATCAGCAGGAAAATCGCCCAATGCTTGCGCAAAGGAACCGAAAGCACGTGCACTCTGATAAAAATCTTCTTTACACTCGGCCTTTTGCAGGCAAATCGAATTTTCAATAAATTCACATAAGCGCCAGTAATCGCCCTGGGCATCCTTGTGATAAAAACCGCCGGCCTTAGTCGGCAATGTCGTCAATGTCGGGGCTACACCCTTCTTCTGCAAGTGCCGTGTGACCGCTACCATGTTCTCCATCAGCGCCGGCACATTCTTAAATGCACGGGAGCTGACCTTCTGCAAAATAAAGCGCTCTCCCTCATCAGA
>JAZNSU010000012.1:0-1575 GCA_045591385.1 Eubacteriales bacterium | reverse complement strand
CGGTTGTTGATCTTGCCGTCGCCGTTGACGTCGCCCCACAGGACAAGGTTATAGGCGGCATACTCGCTGCCGTCGTTTTTCTTGATCTTGAGAATATCGCCGGTAACTACAGCGCCGCCGGTTTTGGCTGCGCCCGACGAGGTATACAGAGCGGCCGTACCGCCCGTGACGGTGATCTTACCGAGCAGAGTTGCGGCATCGGTGCCCAGAGCGATCCCCGATACCCGATTGCCGGAGAGCATATAATCGGTCTTTACGCTGACCGCCTCTTCGCCGGTCTTGGTGCAAGGGGTGGCCGGCATATTGTGATACACGGGAATCTTAAAGACAATGGAGGAGTTTTGACGTTCCTCGGCGGTATAGGCATCACGCAAGGTCTGCGATTCGGTCTCTCCCACCTGCACGTTGGTCATATACTGATGGCCGTAGAGCGAGGGCTTATACACCACGTTAAAGCACTGGAAATAGACGGTGTCCTGCCCGATGTTGATATAGTTTCGGCCAAGCAGCATGGATCCGCCTTTGATGGCACGCAGGGGATTGGTCCACGGCCCGAAATAATTACTCGATACGTTTTTCGCATAGATGGCGCCGTTAACCAAGGAACTGTTGCCGTTATCGGGATAAGCGCCATAGTTGAAATAGTTATAATATCCCTCGTAGCCGCTTACCTCGCCGAAGGAGAGAACCGAGCCGAAGGTACCTTGCTCCTGACGCATACGAGAGGCCAGATGCAGGGGGCTGACCCCCGATACTTTGGCCGCTTCCATGATGGCTTGAGCGTGGGTATAGGTCTGCCCATCGGCCTCAAAGGTATTGGCCGCCTTCATAAAGGTGTTCCCGATGATATTTTCTACGCCCTCGACGGTATGATTTTCCGCATCGTAGGACTGGCTTTCAAACTGAAAGATATAGGGGTCGGAGAGGAAATTACGAGGGTCAAGATAATATTTGATGATATTATCGGAGGCTTGTACCCAGTAATAACCGTCACGGCCGGTATTGATATAGGGATCATTCCAATTGATATAATAGGAGGGGCTGGAGCGATGGGCCAGTTTCACGCCCGGTCTGGTTTCGGCGGCTACAACATCGTTCCAATTCAGCCCCGTTTCCACCGCTACGAACTGCCAGTTGGGGTAAATGGCGTGCAGGGTGCTTAAACCATCCCAATAACTTTCGGGGAAGCCTTGGGCGGCCAGATATTCTTCATATGTACCATCGACCACCACATCACGAACCTTAATAAAGGCGCCGCTTGACCAGCCTGTGACATTGCCGGCTGACACATTGCAGTTGATCTTATACCACACGGTAGACCCGACCGTTGTCTGATCCAAGATGGTAACGATGGCGCCGCTGTACAGATAGCCCAGCGTATTGGTTCCGACCGTGCCGGCGCCGTCGCGTACCCGCACTTCATCGTGCGTAACCGTGCCGATGCGCTTGGTCGACTGTGCTGTTACCCGATTACCGGTAACGGTACAGACCAACATGACAGCCATCAGCAAAAGCGCCGTAAGTTGTATTCCTTTCTTCTTCATATAACCCCACCAATATGACATAGTTCTACGC
>JAZNSU010000011.1:0-10135 GCA_045591385.1 Eubacteriales bacterium | reverse complement strand
GGCACGCCGCCAGCGTTCATCCTGAGCCAGGATCAAACTCTCTATTTAATGGTACTTTATATATCATCTAAATAAAGTCGAGTTTGTTCAAGCTCCGTTTCCAAATTACTTTGTAAAACGTACTTGTTAATTTGATCTGATTAATCTCTCAATCAGAATTAACAGGTCCTTGTTTCTTTTCTCATTGTTTAATTTTCAAGGTCCGAACCGTTCCCAGCGCATTGTCAAAGCAATGATTTCGGAAGGGCTTCGTTTGCGCTCTCTCGTGAGGCGCTCGATTATAATAACAAATCTGAAAGCAAATGTCAACCCTTTTTTTTAATTTTTTTAAACTTTTTTTCAAAAGGCAAAAAAGGGCGAAAATACGCCCTTTTTATATGGCAAATCGGTGCTTGCCGATCACGGTAACCACCGTTCGTGACCAGATCCAATCACTGGTCGTCTTGGCGGGGTTATAATAATAGATAGCACCGCCGGTTGGATCCCATCCGTTCATGGCATCCCGTGCCGCCTTATAGGCCGACTCAGCCACCGGCTCATTAAACTGCCCGTCCACGATTGCCGTAAAGGCACCCTTCTGATAAACAACGCCCGCAATGGTATTGGGAAAAGACGGATGTTTAACGCGGTTAAGCACAACGGCACCGACCGCCACCTGCCCCGTATAAGGTTCACCACGCGCTTCGGCTGAGATAATGCGCGCCAACAGATTGAGTTCATTATTATAGTTATTCGTGCTGCCGGTTGAGGAGTTGTTAATCCCCATGGCCGCCAGCGTAGCCGGTCCGGCAATGCCGTCGGCCGTTAAGCCGTTACGCTTTTGAAATAATTTGACGGCCGCCGTGGTTTTAGAACCAAACACCCCATCTACCGATCCGTCATAATAGCCCCACTGTTTGAGCTTAGTCTGAATCTCGCGCACTTCGCTTCCGCGAGAGCCCTGGCGGGACAGTGCACCAACATTCAGACAAAGAAAGGACGTCAGTATCATGACCAACGCTATGGACCGAATCCATTTTCTCATGTAATCACCTCGCCCCTATTCTTTCCACAAATAACAAAAAAATTCCTTTTGTTAAAAATTTAATTTATTATATAGGAAGAAATCATTTTTTTGCATAAAAAAATGACAGACCTAAGCCTGTCATTTTGGTGCGGATAAGAGGACTTGAACCTCCACCGAGTTGCCCCGACTAGAACCTGAATCTAGCGCGTCTGCCGATTCCGCCATATCCGCTGGTGCGAGTGATGGGACTTGAACCCATACGTCGAAGACACACGCCCCTCAAACGTGCCTGTCTGCCTATTCCAGCACACTCGCATATTGAGGATGCAACAATTATTATACATATCCCACCCCGTCTTGTCAACTGTTTTTTAATTTTTTTCAAAAATTATTGACCCACCAAGAATTCCCGTGTATAATAGTAGCACGCAAAACAAACATCATGAGATATGGTAAGATAAGTAACTACCTTTCATTATATGATAAAATATATCCGGGTGTGGCGCAGCTGGGAGCGCGGGTGGTTTGGGACCATCAGGCCGCAGGTTCGATCCCTGTCACTCGGACCAAAATCGGAAATCCGCTGATGAAAATCGGCGGATTTTTTGTTTTGTATGATTCATGAAAACAACCTCCCGCCCGATGGCTGGCTTCGGCTGTGCTGTTGATTGCGTATAAATTCCCTCTATAGTATCCAAACTATAACAATAACGGAGGTGACGATATGAGCAATCGACTGGCAGCCCAAACCAGCCCCTATTTACTCTCCCACAAGGACAATCCTGTGGATTGGTATCCTTGGTGTGACGAGGCATTTGCACGCGCAAAAAAGGAGGGTAAACCCATCTTTTTGAGCATCGGCTACAGCGCCTGTCATTGGTGCCATGTGCTGGCCCATGAAAGTTTTGAGGACGAGGAAATTGCCCAACTGCTAAACAAATATTTTATATCGGTCAAGGTCGACAAAGAGGAACGCCCCGACATAGATAGTGTGTATATGTCGGTCTGCCAGGCCTTTACCGGCAGCGGCGGCTGGCCCACCAGCATTTTCATGACCCCTGACCAAAATCCCTTTTTTGCGGGAACCTATTTCCCTAAACACGCGTTTCGTGATCTGTTGCTGACCCTGCACGAAGCATGGGTGACAAATCGAAAGGCCCTCCTGCAACGCTCCCGCCATGTCTTAGCGCATCTCCATCAAGAGCAGGCGGCGCCCCACGGCACCGATACCGACCTGCCTGCTTTAGCGATAGAACAATATGAGCATTTGTATGATGACACCTACGGCGGGTTTGGGCGAGCACCCAAATTCCCCACTCCGCACAATCTGTTGTTTTTATTGGAGTATTCCCTTCAATATCAAAACAAATCCTGCCTGCACATGGCCGAGCATACCCTTATACAAATGTACCGCGGCGGGATCTTTGACCATATCGGATTTGGCTTTTGCCGCTATTCCACCGATAAAAAATTTCTCGTGCCCCATTTCGAAAAAATGCTCTATGACAACGCCCTGCTGATCCTCGCCTACACCAAGGCGTACAGCGTTACGAAAAAGACTTTGTATCTGGATATTGCAGAAAAAACGGCGGCCTATATCCTGCACGAAATGACCTCGCCCGACGGCGGTTTCTTTAGTTCTCAGGACGCTGACAGCGACGGAGAAGAGGGAAAATATTATCTGTTTACCCCCGAAGAGATAATAAAAATTCTCGGAAATGAGGACGGGAAACGCATAAATCAGCAATTAGATATCACAAAAAAGGGCAATTTTGAGGGAAAAAGCATTCCTAATCGGCTCAAAAGCGCCCCCAATGACACCGCTTTTGATTCTTTTTTGCCCAAAATTTACGATTTTCGCAAGAAAAGATATACCCTTGCGCGGGATGAAAAAATCTTAACTTCGTGGAACAGTTTAATGATCGCGGCCATGTGCGACCTGTATCGGGTCAGCCGAAAGGAGCGTTATCTCACAGCCGCTCAAAACGCCGACCGTTTTATTCAAGATCATCTGTGTGACGGCGATACCCTTTTTGTCAGTTTTCATTTAGGAAAACGAGGAGCAAAAGGATTTTTGGACGATTACGCCGCTTATGCTTTTGCTCAGGTATCCCTGTATCGTGCTACGGGTGAGGGGAAATATTTGGAACATGCCAAGCGCTTATGTAACAAGGTTTTATCTGATTTTTCCGATCCTACGGGGGGATTTTATCTGTACGGGAACGAACATGAACCACTGATCTTGCGTCCCAAAGAAACCTATGACGGTGCCATCCCCAGCGGCAATTCCCTTATGGCCTACAATCTGGTTTTCCTATCTCAGATTACCGAAGAAGAACAATACCGAACGGCAGCGCAAGACCAGATAGACTTTCTGGCAAGCCAAACCCATTCGCCCATGAACCACGCCATGTTTTTACTGGCTCTGTTGCATCACACCAACCCGCCCATGAAGATAACGGTCGCTTCCGCTCAGCCGGTGCATTTGCTTGACCTGCCGTATGATGCCATGGTGACCGTCTTGCCAAATTCCACACCCGAATATCCGCTTAAAGACGGCAAGACCACCTATTATGTATGTCACGGGCACCGTTGCCTGCCGCCAACCAATGATTTATCTTCCCTGATTCACGAAAAGGAGTAATACCCATGGAGATATTGAAACTGATCTTAACCTCGACCTTTTCGGCAGCGGCATTATTTATCATCGCCAAGGTGCTGGGCCACAAACAGATGTCCCAGCTGGATTTTTTTGATTATATTACCGGCATTACCATTGGTTCCATCGCCGCCGAAATGGCAACCGAACTGGAAAAGCCGTGGAAACCGATGATCGCCATGATGGTCTACGGCGGCATTACGGTTTTGCTGACCATACTGACCAGTAAGGTGCCGAAAATGCGAAAATTTATCAACGGCACCCCCACCATTATCCTAAACGGCGGCAAGATCTATCGGGAAAACATGAAGAAAGCCAAGATGGATCTAAGCGAATTTATGGTGATGTGTCGGCAGGAGGGCTACTTCAATCTGAACGATATTCAAACGGCCATTTTCGAATATAACGGACGCCTGACCATCCTGCCCAAAGCCAGCAAGCGTCCTGCCAATCCCACCGACTTAAACCTTGTTCCGCCGCCCGAATTTATCCAGACCGAAGTCATCATGGACGGCCGTATCCTTGATGAAAATCTCAAGAGACTGGGGCTGGATGGCAACTGGCTGAAAAAGGAACTCAAACAACTGGGGCATCCCAGCGCCAAATCCGTTTTTCTCGGCCTGTGCGACCACGAACGAAACCTGTCGGTCTTTCCTTTCTCGGGCGAATAACACACCCCTTGCCTTCATACACATATACCACTATACAGAGCAGGCGGTATCGGTATGAAACGTGACCTTTTTTTATGGCAACTCTCCGGCTTTGCCCTCACAACGCTGGCCGGCACTCTTTTGCATTTTTTATATGATTGGGCACCAAACCCTTGGAGTGCCCTTATTTCGGGAGTCAACGAAGCGACATGGGAGCACATGAAACTGTTGTATGTGCCCCTGTTTCTCTTTGCCATCATGCAATTCTTTTTCTTCCCCGAACGAAAAAATTTTTGGTGTGTCAAACTGATCGGAACGCTGGTTGGTTTGATTCTCATTCCCGTTTTATTTTATACCTATAACGGCGCCATCGCCCCATCGCCCGACTGGATCAATATCGCCATCTTTTTTGTGGCGGCCGCCGCCGCTTTTGGCTTGGAATGGCTGCTGTTTCGGGCGAATCGCCCTCGCCGCTGTCTGCCTCGACTATCCTTGGGGTTGCTCATCGGTATCGGGATCTTATTTGCCGTTTTTACCTTTTTTCCGCCGCACTTCCCCTTATTTGAAGATCCCCTTACCGGTATGCATGGGATCTAACGCGGATTATCGGCCTCGGTATTCCTGTTTAAGCACTTCGGCCATCTCTTCGGGCGATTCCTGACAGCCGCCCGCCAACCATAACTGTATGATAGCATTAAATCCGTTTCGGAAGAATTCAATGTGATATTTGAGATGCGTTTCCATATGTTCCTGTTGGGCTCGATTGGGGTCGAAGACGGAAATTAAATGCTTATTGTCATAACATAGTTTGAAATAGGTCTTATAAAAAATTTGATTTTCTTTAATATGGGTAAACATGCGTAGTGCGCCGCTGCGATCATTGAAATAATCGTAATCGGCAAACAGATTACTAAAGTCGTTTTCCAGTTTCTCTCTGGTCTTATCGGCCAGATCATAAATGTCGATATAGTTCGCGTAAAAGGTACTGCGGTTAAGTCCCGTGCGCTTAATGATATCCGACACGGTGATCCCGCCAATCTCACGGCTCTGTAACAGTTCGATAAGCGCCTTTTCGATCTTCTCCTGCGATTCGCGGCGCCGCTTATTGTTCTTCACATTCATGGCCATACCCCCTGATTATTCCAACACTTGTATCGAAATTGATGATTGTTTTTCCTTTATAAAGCCAGTATACTGGACTTGCAATAAAAACACAAGTGTTGGTTTAATGAAAGGAGATTTCTATATGAAAAAGAGTAGTTTTGTTGCCTTAGTGTTAGGAACGGTAAGCGGGGTGCTGTTTGCGCTGGGCATGTGCATGGCGCTCTTGCCGCAATGGAATGCCTTTACGGCGGGTGTCATTCTCGGGGGCGTCGGTATAGTATTGGGAATTGTTACGGTACTGATTTGGTGCAAGATGGAACACAAGAAGTTGCCGAAAATGAACGGTAAGGTTCTGTTTCGCATCCTTTATGCCATCGTTGCCGCCTTGGTTCTGGGCGTTGGTATGTGTATGTGTCTGGTATGGCAACAGATCATTGGGGGTACATTAGTCGGATTGCTTGGAATTTTGATGCTGATCGCACTTATTCCGATGATCAAGGGTATCAAATGAAAATATTAAAAAGCCCGTATATCAGCCTCATCCTTAATATTATCTATGCTCTTGGCAACGGCTTGGTTGGGTTTCTTACCCCCTCATGGTGGTTTATTTCGGTAGGGGCGTATTATGCAGTACTGGCCGCGACCCGTTATTCGGTACTGCAGATCAAGGAGAATCCCGACACTGAGTTTTTTGTCCGGCGGTTTACGGGCATCTTGCTTGTGGTGTTGTCCTTTTGCATTGTGGGGGTAAACATCCTGTCGGCCGTCAAGGACCGAGGCACAGATTTTCACGAGGTGGTAATGATCACGATTGCCACATACACCTTTACCAAAATTACACTGGCTATTGTCGGCATGATCAAAACCGGGCATGCCGCCTCACCAAAGCTCAAAACTTTGCGTAATATTTCTTTAGCCGATGCGTGTGTGTCGGTTCATACCATGCAACGTTCCATGCTGGTCTCTTTTCCGGGCATGGAAGAATCGCAAATCTTACTATTGAACATCTTTACGGGAACGGCGGTATGGCTGGTCGTACTGCTTCTCGGTATCAATTTGATTGGAGGAAAATATACAGAAATGGCGAAATCGAAAATTGCCCAAGCCGTAACCGGCGGGTACAAGAAAATCGAAAAGGGCGTCGTAGACGGCTACACCAAAATTGAAGATAAGTTTGTAGATGCCTACCTTACCAAGGAGGGCGAAACGGTAGAAGAAGCCAAAGCCCGCCTGAAAAAAGATAATAAATAAAGAAGATCCACCCACTATACGCGGGTGGATCTTCTTTATTTTTTGATCCGATTGAGTTTAGCATTAAGTTCAAGCAATTCTTCCTTGGTGATCCGTTTATCGGTCATGCCCGTCATTAAGGTGAGCAGTCGCAACACGGTAAACCCGCCCATCATGTCCATCATATCGGGACCCAATTCAAAGCCGGCTACCTTGTTCTCGCCCTGCAACCATTCTTGCATCAGTCCCGCCAAAAGAGACTGCCCCTGCTCATTTTGGAGCACCTCGCTCATCTTATCATTGAGTGACAGGTATCCATCGGGCGCTTCCACGTCAAACCAGTTGAGAATGGCGCCCTTTTCCTGAAGCCGATAGGCTTCATTAAAAGTATCCACCTTGCGGATGACCGACTGGTCCTTATAATTGCCTGCCACGGCAATTAAATTGGTCTCACCAATGTTGGGCACCTCGAAATGGAAAAAATGATCGGCCGCCGTCTTTTGTCCCGCCGAGCGACCGTTGACAAACAGTTCAACCGTGGGCAGGTTGGAGTATACGGTCACCCTTGTCACGTCTTCTACACGATCGATATATCGCTTGCCGCACAAGTGCACAAACGGCTCATCGGACAACCATGCCTTATACGCATAAAAAGCATCTTTCTTATATTGGCGGTCAATGGTTACCAGACCCTTGTGATTTTGTCCGTTTTCGCCACCCTCGGCACGGGCATCGGCTCCAAAATCAAACATATTCCACACATGGGTCGCCCACAGATAAGGGCGGGAGAAAAACTGCTTAATCAGTTCCTCATGATAATAAGCCTGATACTCCTCGGTGTAGTCCCCTTGCGTGGGGTGGGACGTATGCCAATTCAGCGCCTCGCATCCATACTCGGAACAACCGATGGGGATATGGGG
Source organism: Eubacteriales bacterium (assembly GCA_045591385.1). Lineage (GTDB taxonomy): Bacteria > Bacillota > Clostridia > Oscillospirales > UMGS1783 > CAKSHC01. The sequence continues at coordinate 2,566 of JAZNSU010000011.1, read as the reverse complement.
ATGGGTGGCATGAAACCGATCAAACCACGGACCGTTCATCTCGACGTCTCCGCCGTACCACCCAAAATAGTGGTTATAGGACACGACATCGGGAATTTGCAAATACGGGTCGTCCATCGGGCACATGGACACGGCGGCAATGGTGGTCAAGCGGGTCGAGTCCAGTTCATGACACAAATCGTTGAGCACCCGATGATTTTCCAACACCGCCTCGCTAATGCCGCCAATGCCGATCTCGTTGGATAAGCCCCACACCACAATGGACGGATGATGATAATTCTGCACGATCAGTTCCCGCATCTGGGATACCGTGTTCTCCTGTCCTTGCGGCAGGTGTTTGGAAATATAGGGGATCTCCGCCCACACAACCAGCCCATACTCGTCACACAGTTCATACACATAGGGGTCTTGCTGGTAATGCGCCAACCGTACGGTCGTCGCCCCCATTTCCTGAATCAGATCCATATCCCGCCTATGATCCTCACGGGAGAGGGCGTTACCCTTGCCCCAAGCATCCTGATGGCGGGACACGCCCCGCAAAGGATATTCCTCGCCGTTGAGAATGAACCCGCGGTCGGGGTCAATAGCAAAGGTGCGGCACCCGAATCGGGTCGAAACCTCGTCGATTATTTGCCCGTTCTCCATCAGTTGCGCCCGTGCCGTATACAGATACGGGTCCTTTTTGCCCTGCCACAGATGCGCTTCCCAAATGGGGATCGTTACTTTGGTATCGGTGCCTTCCAGTCGGGCAACCACTTCGCCCGTGGCATCGGTGATTTCATATCGCAGGCGTTGCCCCTCTTTCTCGTTACAAATGAAAACTTCCACCTCAATCTCGGCATCCCGTTCCCGCACCGTCGGTGTCACCTGCAACCCGATGCCGCCGTAATAATCCAGATCAAAATGGCTCTCCGACACCCCGATCACATTCACATCCCGATATAGCCCGCCGTAAAAGGTAAAGTCGGCCATTTGCGGATAGACCCGATCGTTGGGCGCATTATCCACCACGATCACCAACAGGTTATGCGCCTGCATGGCCTCGGTCAGTTCCACCCGCCACAGCGAATATCCGCCGTCATGATAGGCCAAATGTTGCCCGTTGAGATAGACATCGGCCGATGAATTGGCACCCTTGATCTCCAAATAATAGCGATCACACACGGGCAGATCGGCCGCATCAAAGGCTTTGGCATAATACCCCTTACCCCGATAGTAATCGTTGCCGCCGTCCTGTCCGTCAATCCCGTTCCATGTGTGCGGCAGATTGACAATATCCCAGCGTGTCGGCATTTCGGTCGGAATTTCCTGCGCCATCTTGGTAAACGCCCACTTATGATTAAAATTAATAATGTTTCTCATATTTCCCCCTATTGGCATAAATAAAGACGAGCATCTTTTGTTAGGATGCTCGTCCGTGTAAAATTTATGCAGTTAGATGGGATACTCCCAGCCAATTGAGGTATTGTTTTTATGGGAGCCGAAAACTTCGCCATGTTCAGCCAGCGAATAGAACTCTCTGTCATACAGAATAATATGGTCGATCATACTGATGCCGACACGGGACAAATTGTGCTCCAGCGCCAGACTGTTTTGTATGTCGCCTTGCGAGGGGCGCACACGACCCGACGGATGGTTATGACCGAGAATGACTTTATCCGTTCCGTAATGAAAGGCCATTTGAACAATGGCACGGATATCTACATTGACCCAATCGGATTGATCGGCATTGAGCGCTCCTGCATGGATCATGCGATTCTGATTATTCATCAACAAAATGGTTACCGTTTCGGTATGCCAGTCCCGATACAGTCCCATCAACACCTTTGCGGCATCGACCGGCTTTTTGATGATAGGTTGCGGTTCTTGATCCTTAGTCTGATAGATGGAATATAGCTCTCGCAAGAAACGGAAAAAGGTACCGGCACCCTTGCCCACACCCGGCACCCGTTCGATCTCGGCCATCGGCGCATCGAGTATGGCCGGTATGCTGCCAAAGACATTGAGCAAGCGATGGGCGGTAGCGTTGGTGTCGCAACGAGGGATGGCGTAAAATAAAAGCAGTTCCAACTGCTCATGTTCTTCCAAAGACGCCAGCCCGCCCGTGCGATACCGTTCTTTCAACCGCTGACGGTGACCGGCGTGTAGGTTCTCACCCATATCTTCCCTCCTTTGCGCCCATTATACTATATTCCACATACGCTGACAAGTGTTTTGTTTTCTAACAAGAAAAATCCGCTGATCTTCATCAGCGGATTTTCCTTGGTGCGGGTAACAGGGGTCGAACCTGCACGGGAAGCCCACCAGATCCTAAGTCTGGCGCGTCTGCCAATTCCGCCATACCCGCTCGTCGTCGCAAACTTCACTCCGCTGCATTGGCCTGTTCGGCCAATATCCGCTCCGTTCCGTTGCTCCTCCTCTCAGCTCGGAACTTCACTGCGGCCGACCTTGATGGCTTCGCCCTCTGGGTTTCGGCCTTGCTCCCGTTTCTGCGCCGATGTCTGTTTCTTCGCCGTGGGGATTTGCTTTTCTATTATATGCGCTTTCGATGAAATTGTCAACCGTT
>JAZNSU010000010.1:0-5903 GCA_045591385.1 Eubacteriales bacterium | reverse complement strand
CAATACTTGTCCAATTCCTCCAAAGGAAGGTCAGCCATTTTCTTTCCGTCAGCCTCTACACACTGTTCTACTTGCGTGAATCGACCGATAAATTTATCGGTAGCAAAACTGAGCGCCTCTTCAGCATCAATCCCGCACTTGCGAATAACATTGACCGCCGCAAACAACAGATCCCCCGCCTCTTCCAGAGAAGCCTGCTTGTCCTGCTGGGCGACCGCGGCGAATAACTCGTCGCGCTCCTCGGTAAGCTTTTCTGCCGCTTCCTGTGCCGTATCCCAGTCAAAACCAACTTTCGCGGCACGCCCCTGCACTTTCTGTGCTCTCATCAAAGCGGGCATACCACGAAATACATGATTCATGATACCCGACGTCGTAGTCTTCTGACCCTTTTGAGCCTTCTCCGCCTGCTTAATCTGATCCCAGTTCTCCAATACCTGATCACTGGTATCCGCCTTAACATCGGCAAAAATATGCGGATGTCGACGAATCAACTTCTTACATATTCCGTCTGCCACATCATCCAGATCAAACCGATCGTCTTCCTGCGCAATCTGAGCATGAAAAACCACTTGCAATAACAAGTCACCCAGTTCTTCACAAAGGATATCATCATCGTTTTGATCGATGCCCTCACAGACCTCGTATGCCTCTTCAATCAAGTTCTTGCGAATCGATTGATGCGTCTGCTCCCGATCCCACGGACACCCGCCTGGCGCCCGCAAAATCGACATGATGGTCAGCAAATCATTAAATTGGTATTTTTCCTTTAATTTCAAGACTTTCTTCTCTTCCATTTTACCCTATCCAGTTCCTTTTTTCAAGTATTTTCTCAATTTTTTTTGCTTTAGGAAGAAATTCGATATCTTCTCTCTTTATTGTCTTGCTAAACAGAATATATCCAACATAGACAACGGCCGCCAAACCAATCGCTGCAATGGTCGCTATACTGCTGCTGATCACCTTAGAAAACAGCGCATATCCACCCCAAGCCACAGCACCGCACAAGATACCGCCAAGTAACGGCTTAATATACACCGACTTGATATCGGCCTTGGTCTTGGTAATGCGCCGCAATGAAATGAAGTTCAGCGCAAACAAAACCACATACAATACAATATTGCTGATCGCCGCCCCGTCAATACCGATACCGGGAATGGCCACCAATACATAATTGCAGATAATCTTGATAACACTGGCAATCAAGATATTCACCACCGGCACCATCGCCTTGCCAACCGCCTGCAAAAGCGGAGTACATACCGCGGCACAGCACATAAAGAAGAAGGCAACACCAAGATACGCCAAAGGACGCCAGGCAATGGCAATGTCGCTGGGTGAACTATACAGCAAATCCAAAATCGGTTTCGCCAACACCGTCATGCCAAAGGCACACGGCATAGCAACCAAGGTACATAGTTTAATGGCCGTATTGATGGTGTTATTCAGTCGGTCCCTCTGCTTGAGCGCAAAAGAGGCAGAAATGGCAGGCAGAACCGAAACGCCGATCGAAATGATGATCGTGGACGGCATGTTAAATACGGTCTGTGACATAGAAGAATAGGCCCCATATAACGTGTTAGCCACTTCCGTCGTCACGCCGGGAATCTCGGTCAAGCGCCGCATAACGATCGCCAAGTCAATGGTGCTGGCCAAATTACTGGTCAAAGACCCTACCGTAATGGGAACAGCAATCCAGATAAATTTTTTAAGTACAGACTGAAACCGTGTCGGCGGAGGTGTGAGAGCGGTAATCGGATAAACCGCATCCATCTTACGCTTGTAAATATGCTTGGAAATGATTAAGTATATCATGGAAAGCAGAGCGCCCAACGATACACCGCCCACAGCGCCGGCCATGACCAGCGGCATATCATAACCCATTTCCATCATAACATAAGCGCCACCTAGGCCAAAGATCAGTTTGGAAAGCACCTCAATGATATTGGAGATGGCCGAGGGCACCATATTGGAATACCCCTGCGCATAGCCTTTATAAACCGACGAGACCGCCACCAGCAAAATGGCGGGTGACATAACCCGACAGGCGGGCGCCGCCATAGGATTGTTAAGCCACACAGCAATATCTTCAGCAAATACGAAGAACAAAATCGAACAGGCAAGCCCCACCATAACCAACGATGTATTGGCCGCCTTGATCACGCTTTTTACATCTCGATGCTGCCCCAGCGCCACATATTCCGATATGCACTTAGCAACCGCAACCGATAATCCCACACTGGAAATATTGATTAACAGATTGTATACCGTATATGCCGTGTTGAAATAGGACATCGCCTGCGCGCCGACCAAATTGGTAATGGGAATCTTAAAGCAAGCGCTGATGATTTTCACCAAAACACCGGCCACCGCCAGAATGGCCGCACCGGTGATAAAATTTTGTCCGCTTCGATTCTTTATGGTTTTCTCTTGACTAGACAATCATCACACAACCTTTCATCTTATTATTATACTCTTTTATGGGAACATTTACAAGATTGTATTTACTTTTTCCTGAATTTGCGGTAAACTTTATATATCATTCTACGCTACAAAGGAGTATAAACATGACAAGAAACCGAATCGGCATCGTCTTTGCCATGCAAGAAGAGGCCGCCCCCCTGCTTGAGAAGTTTAATTTAACCGAATATACCGAAAACTATCTGGGTGCACGCTTCTATCAAAATGATCGTGTCGTCATTGGTGTCGGCGATGTTGGCTCCTTAGCCGCCGCCCTGTGCACCGCTACCTTGATCCGTGAATTTAACTGCAAAACCATTTATAATACCGGCTCCTGCGGCTCTACCGGCCCTAAACTTCCTGTCGGCACCATCGTTTCCATCACCAAAGTCTTTAAAGGCGATGTAGATTTAACGGTCGCCGGCTACCAACCCTATGAACTACCCCGCACTCCTATTTATCTGGAACTACCGCACGATCCCGACTTCCCCGCCGCCACCGCTCGTAGCACCGACCGCTTCATCGGCGCAAGAGATATGGTCGAGCCCAATATGGCCGTTGAAATGGAAGCCTTCGCCGTAGCCTATACCTGCCGTCGGTTGGGTGCCGAGTGTCATATTTATAAGGTAATTAGTGATATGACCGATAAAAACACCGATTCGTCTCAATTTGATGGAAATTTGGCCGATGTTTCGGCATATTTGGCCGAATACGTGTATAAAATCATTCAAAATCAGTAAGAAAAAGAGGGGTTTCCCCTCTTTTTTTGTGTAAAAAATGGTAAAAAGGTTTATAATACTGCGGGTGATATGATGTTTTCCGTACTGTTTCGTACCGTTATTATGTATCTTTTTGTTATGCTGATGATGCGCTTGACCGGAAAAAGGCAGATTGGTCAACTGCAGATCGGCGAACTGGTCGTAACCTTTTTAATATCTGAATTGGCTTCATGGCCTATACAGGAACCGGATACGCCAATATGGTATGCCCTTGCCAGCATCAGCGCGCTTGTGCTCTTGGAAATCGGATTTTCCTTGCTCTCCCTCAAATCTTTACGTATCCGCAAAATGATTGAGGGTCGCCCCAGCGTTCTGATTGAGGATGGAAAGATCAACCAAAAGGAAATGAAAAAAAACCGCTTCTCAGTAGATGATTTAATTGAAAATCTAAGACAAGGCGGCGCTTTGTCGGTCGACGAGGTGGAAACGGCGATACTGGAAACCAACGGCCGTCTGTCCATCTTCCTGAAAAAAGAGGAAAGCGCCCCTGTCGCCAAAGATCTGAAGATGAAAGTTCCCAAACAACCCCTGCCCTATACTGTCATTTCCGACGGGCGCCTACTGGGCATGAACATGGATCGCATCGGCATATCCGAAAAACAACTACTCAGAATCCTACGCAAACATGGATACAAAGACCGCCATAAAATCTTCTATATGTCACTAACACGAGATCTGACCCCCATCATTATAGAAAAGGAATGAGGAAAACTCCTCATTCCTTTTTTTAGAACATCGTAACAATACCCCAAACCCAGAAAAAAAGCAGAATCACAGGCATCACGTATTTACAGTATATCCCAATCCGATACGGCAATTTCATACCCTTTCCCGTATTGGCTTCCTCGATAAAGTTTTTCCATCCCCAGCCGCTCTTGCTGTTGGTACAGAATAACACATACACCAACGAGCCGAGAGGCAAAATATTATTAGAAATAATGAAATCCTCAAAGTCCAAGATCGTACTGCCTGCCCCCAACGGCTGAATGCCCGACAGTAAATTAAAACCAAGCGCACAAGGCAAAGACAGCACAATCAGCGCAATCGCGTTGATCCAGCACGATTTCTTACGACTCCAACCCCGCAACTCCATACCAAAGGAGAGGATATTCTCAAACACCGCAACCACGGTAGACAGCGCCGCCGCAATCATGAATAAGAAAAATAAACTGCCCCAAATACGCCCACCCGGCATATGATTAAAAACTACCGGCAAAGTTTGGAAAATCAAACCGGGCCCCTGGCCTGCCGGAATATCATAGGCATAACAGGCAGGAATAATAATCAGTCCTGCACAAAAGGCCACAAAAGTATCCAACAAGGAGATCGAAAGAGATTCTCCGAACAAACGGCGGTCTTTCTTAATATAGCTGCCGAATATCGTCATAGCACCCATACCAATGGAGAGAGTGAAAAAGGCCTGTCCCATAGCGGCAAAGACCGCTTCTCCTAACCCCTGCTCCGCCATACGCTTAAAGTCCGGTATCAGATAATAGCGTAATCGCTCACGTGCACCGGGTAATAGAATGGAGTTCACCGCCAGCACGCCGATAATGGCAAATAAAGCGACCATCATCACTTTTGTGATCTTCTCAACGCCCTTTTGTAAACCCAAAGAGCAGATCAGAATACCAAGTAAGACAACCGCAACCATAAACCCAACCATCGCCCATGGATTGCCGATAACCGTTCCAAATGAGTTTTGCACCATTTCCGATGTTTGCCCGACAAAATCGCCTCGCAGCATCTTGATAAAATAGATAAACATCCAGCCGGTCACAGTGGTATAGAACATCATAAGCAGATAATTGCCTGCCATGCCAAGCCAACGGAACCAATGCCATTTAGCACCTGTTTTTTCTAATTTTACAAAGGCGTTGGCAATCCCCGAACCACTTGCCCGACCAACGGCAAATTCCATCGTCATGATCGGCAAACCGAAGATCACTAAAAACGCCAGATAAATTAAAATAAAGGCGGCGCCGCCATACTGACCGACAATGTACGGAAACCGCCATACATTACCAAGCCCGATGGCACAGCCGGCTGATATTAAAATAAACCCAAGGCGACTGCCAAACTTTTCTCGCTCCATCGTATTTCTCCTGCTATCAAATTACAAACATATATACTCTAACAGATTTTTTCCCATTCGTCAAGAAAAATGCCCCTCCGAAATCGGAGGGGCGATTCTCTTAGTATTTTTCGCGTTTTACATAGGTCGTATGCAAAATCTCATGTGCCTTATGGCTACCCGGCTTCTCCAGATATTCATCATAGATACGCTTCACATCGGGATTCTCATGGGATTTTCTGACCGGCAGATTACGGTCATCCTCATACAGACCGGCAGCACGAGCGGCACGAATGTCGATCTCATTACGAACCGATGCAGGCTGTACCGGCTGACCGCCACCGTTGACGCAACCACCGGGGCAAGCCATGATCTCAATGAAATCATATTCCTTCTCGCCGGACTGCACGCTATTGAGCAGAGCACGAGCATTGGCCAGACCGGAGGCAACAGCCACACGGATCTTATTGCCAGCCAACTCATAGGTAGCTTCTTTGATGCCTTCGACACCGCGAACATCCTCAAAGTCAAGCTTCTTGAGGGGCTCTTTGGTGACAACCTCAGCAGCGGTACGCAGAGCGGCTTCCATAACA
>JAZNSU010000009.1:0-6517 GCA_045591385.1 Eubacteriales bacterium | reverse complement strand
TTTTCTTCCTGTTCTTACTGAAGACCGTATACTGGCCTGTATTTTTGGCGGATTATCTTCCGGTGTCGGGTTAGCCATCATTTTTCAGCGAGGAATCATGACAGGGGGCAGTGACCTGCTATCTCATCTGATCCGTCAATCCCATCCAAAATGGAAGATGGGAAAGGTCCTATTGATTGTTGACGGTCTTATCATTGTGATCGGCACCGTATTGGTATATGCCGATATTACAGGCGCTCTTTATTCTCTGATCCTTGCGTTCATAACATCCGAGGCCATTGATTATATACTTTCCCGTACCGAAAAGGGAACTTTATGTTTTATCATATCTCAGAAAAGCGAAGAAATTGAATTGCAGATTTTGAAGAACCTCGGCAGGGGAGCCACCATTCTTTACGGAAGAGGCAGTTATCTGCGCAAGGAACAACATATTATCTTATGTGCCGTGTATTCTTATGAGTTTACTAAATTAAGAAATATTGTATTTTCGTGCGATGATAAGGCATTTTTTATCGGTGCAAACACATCGGATATTTCCGGATACGGATTCTTATCCGATCATTGAAGGGGTATTCAGATGAAATTGAATCATTACCGTTACCAATGTTGTAGCTTATATCGTAATATTCGCCGCAACACCAAATATTCTCAAGATCTTATCTTGTTTCATGTTCATCAATTTGATAACACAATGAAGCGGCTTAATAAAAAAAATATTCGCAAAAGAACCATTCTTTTAGCAGAGAGATTGGCATCTGAATTTATGGAAGCAGGGCAATTAACAAAAAAAGATTTGATAGGTTTTTTAAAGAAAGTCGGAATTTGCCATGAGCTGGATTTCTATGCCTATGAACTATTTTTTTCATTCCTCATTTTTTTTGCTATTAAAAAACTGTATCGTATGGAAAATGCTGATGCCGTTTTGCAATTGTTTCGCGATTTGCAAGTCATGGATTTTGAAATACTAATGTCTTACGCCTGTTTTGATGAAAAAGAGTTATTAAAAGATAACGATTATGCTGAGATGAGTTATAAAAGTAAGCGGTTTTACAGGGAAAATATCATGAAAATAGCGCGAAAAGAAGGAAAAAACCCTTCACAAGTCATTAATAATGTTACAAAAACAGCAAAAAAGGAAGGAAAACACATCGGTTTTTATCTTAAAACGCGTACAAAAAACATAAAAAAATGGATATATTTCACTTTTATATGGGGTTCTGCCATTATTATGAGCATACAATTATATCTGGTTTCTCAAAATTTATGGCTATCTTTGTTGTCACTTGTCCCATCTTATGTGACATCAAAAATATTTGCCAATCAATTTATGCTATCCTTTTTTAAGCCGCATAAATTTATGCGGCTCAATCCAAACTGTCGTACAGTACAGGATACAAAAATCTGTTTAGCAATTTACAGTGTATTGCAAAATAATAATGATGCAACTATTCAAAATTTAGAAGAAGTGTATCGTCAAAATCGAAATGTAAATGCCATCTTTGGGTTGCTCTTGGATCGACCTGAAAGTAATAAAAAAACGGAAAAAGGAGAACGGGAAAATATTGCAGATCTTCAAGTAAAAATCGATGCGCTAAACCAAAAATATGGAAAACAATTTTTTGTTCATGTTAGAAAGCGATCATTCAACTCGGAACAAATGCAATATGTTTGCAAGGGACGTAAAAGCGGAGCGATAGATGAGCTGATACGGTCAAGGAAGATAAAAGATTCAGAGTATCTTTTGATGCTGGATGCTGATATCGAAACGCATGAAGGCAGCATTCTGGATTTGGTAAGTGTTGCTTGCCATCCGCTCAATCGTCCAAAATATGATGTGAAGCGTAATGCCGTAATTGACGGGCAGGGGATATTGATTCCCAAGGTTGAATATATAGATTCCATTTTAAACTCCAAGATGCATAACCAATTCAATCAATTTATCCATGGACGAGATATCTTTGACGGAATCGGCTTGATTCATATAAGCACATATAAGAAAATTATTAAATCTTCTGACGGAATTTCCGGTTTTAATGTAGGAGATCGTATGCGGTGCGGATATGTTTCAGCGGTTTCATTTACGCGCCAAGGACATCAATCCGTAACTTCTGACCTGTCGAGTGAATTTTCTCGCATTAGAGATAGTATACTTTATGTAAAGCAAAAAGACGTTACAGCAATTGGTCGCTATATGTTAATGGAAAGATGTTTGGATGCGGTAACGCCCGCGTTATCATTTATTATCATAATTTTAGCAACACTTTTCGAAAGAGAGACATTTATCTTTTTTGGAATTGCCGCGTGTATGCCGTATTTTGCACCGACATATAAACGCCTGATTCATCAAATTATAACCGGACAAGCTTTATCGGATCCTAACATAGATGGGGATAATAGCATAACCGTTCTTTTGAATAGCCTTAGGCGCTCCATATGGAAATTATTATTGATTCCGTATCGAGCATTAAACGCGATAGAAGCCATTAAAAATGGAGATCATTTCCGATATAAGACACGAGATATTTTTGCATGGTATCCCTATATAACGGGAGCTATATTAAACATGTTGCTAGGGGGTTATTTCTTGTTCCAACTCCAATGGCAAAGCCTTATATTTTTCGTGTGGGCCATTGTTCCATCCATGATTTTTATGTTTTTTCATATAAAGTTCAATAATGTGGCGGTCAGGAAAAGAAGAATGTATCCCAGTGATTGACTTTTATTAAAAGAACGGGTAAAATAATAGACAGAAAATTAGGAGGCAAGTATGATTAGAAAACAAATCGCTCCGGCTGTTCATGTAAATATATACCCAATAGAACAATTCAAGACAAACCAGATCTATGTCAGTTTTGTTATGCCTTTAAGCGAACGGGTAGCATCCTTTGCTTCGCTGTTGTCTATGGTATTAAAAACGGGGTGTGCCGATTATCCGAATGTTAAAGCTTTGGGACGTGCTCTGGATGAATTATATGGCGCGCAATTACATGTGTCTCTCCGAAAAAAGGGTGACAATCATGTGGTAACCTTTTCGCTGGAGTTTTTGGATAATTCATTTGCCCATCAAGATGATATCGTTACGAAAGCATTAGAACTTTTGGCTAAGGTGGTTTTCCATCCTTTAACAGATGGGAATTCCTTTGATGTTTCGGCCGTTGAGCGAGAAAAGAAAAATCTGTGCAATTTGATTGAGGGGCGGATCAACGACAAGCGCATATATGCGTTACGGCGTTGCGGTGAACTTTCCGCGCAAGGTCAACCGTATCAAGTGTATGAATGCGGTAGTATTAACTGTGTAGAACAAATTACCGCAAAGTCATTATTTGATTTTTATCAAGAATATTTGCATTCTTCCGTTGTTGAGATTTATGGGTTTGGTCGCGTATCAGATGTACAAATGGAAAATGCCTTTGGAAAATATTTTACGGATGATCGGACATCTGTTTCGACGTCTTCCCATGCCGTTACTTTGGGAGAGTTAAGGGAATATGAAGAAAATTATTCGGTAGACCAGGCCAAGTTATCCATAGGCTTTGGATTTCATAAGCAAGTAAATGATGTGGCGCAGCGATTATTTTTGATTCTTTACGGCGGCAGTCCCAGCTCGTTATTGTTTGCCAATGTCAGAGAAAAGTTATCGCTTTGCTATTACTGCTCGGCTATGCTGGAAAGACATAAAAATCTGATGATTGTCTATTCCGGTGTCATGCCGCAAAAAATTGAAGAAGCAAAAAAAGAGATTTTGGCTCAGTTAGACAGTATTGCACGTGGGGAATTTACGCAGGCAGATTTTTCGGCGGCTAAGAAGGCGTATATCAATAATCTAAAGGCGATGCTGGATTCCGTTTCTCAACTGGAAGATTATGCGCTTAATCAGACATTATCCGGCAAATCTGTTTCAATTGAAGATACTTTGCATCAAATTGAACAGCTTACCGAAAAGGACATTCAGGATGTAGCCAAAACGGTAGAGCCGATTTCGGTATATGTGCTAAAAGGAGGGATGGAACAATGATAAAATACTATTGTGATCTTTCCGGAGAGACTTATTATCAGTTTACTACGAAAGCCGGTTATCCGGTTACTGTTATATATAAGCCCGGACATTCTAAGACCTATGCTATGTTTGGTACAAACTACGGCTCTATGGACACCGAGTGTACGCCGATTGATGGCTCTGACACATTCGCTATTCCAGATGGCACGGCTCATTTCTTAGAACACAAGTTGTTTGAAGGGGAGACGGAAGATGCTTTTACCCGTTATTCCCGAACAGGAGCCAACGCCAATGCCTTTACATCATGTGATAAGACGGTGTATTTATTTTCCTGTACCGAGCGGTTTGAAGATTCGTTTGGTATTTTATTGGATTTTGTTACCCATCCGCATTTTACAAAAGAGAATGTTGATAAAGAGCAAGGGATTATCGGGCAAGAGATCAAGATGTATGAGGATGACTCGGATTGGCGCGTACTCATGAATGTGATGCAGGCCATGTTTCACAACAATCCTGCCCGCATCGATACGGCAGGTACGGTAGAAACCATTGCTCAAATCACGCCTGAGATCCTATATCACTGTTATAATACATTTTATAATCCCAATAATATGGGTATCGTTGTATGCGGGGACGTAGACCCGATGTGTGTGCGTTTGCTTTGTGAGAGATATTTGAAGGAGCGTCCGGCAGAGCCTATTACACGCAAACAGATCTATGAGCCAAACCAAGTAAAATCAAAACGCATTTCTGAAAATCGTGCCGTTTCCAACCCTCAATTTTTAATCGGATACAAGGACCCCAACGGGTCGATCGGGTTGGATGCGGTCAAGAAGGAATTAATGTCTGAGATTGTTTTGGATATGCTACTGGGAACTTCCAGTGATTTCTATGGCCGATTATACGAAGAAGGAATCATTAATCAAGATTTTTCGGTTGGTTATTACGGTGGGTATGGATTTGGCACCAGTTTAATTGGTGGCGAGGCAAAAGATCCCGACCGAATCTTTGATGAGGTTGGGCTGGCAATCCAACAAGCGCATAACAATGGCTTGGATGCAAATGATTTCAGGCGTGCAAAAAATAAGATATACGGACAGCGCATGAGACAGTTAAACAGTGTGGAAAATACAGCCATGCTTTTTATGGATCTGAATTTTCTTGGTGTGCATTTTCAGGATTATATAAAAGCCATTGATTCCATTACGCTTCAAGACTGTGAAAACTGGTTAAGCAATCATTTTACTGAGGATCACCGAGCATTATCCGTGATTATGCCGGTATCAAAATAAAGGAGGAAAACATCATGATCAATAAAGGCGATATGCCGATCCTATTCCCTCGACTGGGTTTGGAGTTGGATATTCCAAACTACTTTACTGTTTTTGGCTTTAATATTTTCTTTTATGCCGTATTTATCTGCGCCGGTGTTATACTGGCGTACATATACTGCAGTCGTCGTGCCAAGCAGTTTAACTTAACAACCAACGACCTGCTTGACGGACTGATTTTCGGTGTTCCCATTGGAATTGTGGGGGCGCGATTATGGTACTGTGCTTTTGCGCCGGCCGGTGAGATTACGAAGTTTGCCGATATTTTTGCCATACGCGATGGGGGATTGGCTATTTACGGCGGTATATTCTTTGTAGGTATTTTTGTGATCTTTTTCTGCCGTTACAAAAAACTCCGGCTTGGAAATGTTTTGGATTTGGTTGCACTTGGCTTTATGATCGGACAGATGATTGGACGCTGGGGAAACTTTATCAACCGCGAGGTATATGGCGTGGCAACGGCATTGCCGTGGGGGATGCAGATCGGAAATAAGACCGTCCATCCGTTATTCCTGTATGAAATTTTATGGAACCTGATCGGATTTATTGCGCTGCATATTATCTCCAAGAAATACCGTAAATTCCCCGGGCAAATTGCCTTGATCTATATGGGCTGGTATGGTCTGGGACGAGGCTGGATGGAAGGCTTGCGTGATACCAAATACATTGAAACATTGGGCGTGATTCCCATTCACCAGTTGGTGGCATTTACCGTATTTGCCATTTGTGTTTTTGTGTTGATTGTTAAATTTATTGAGGTAAAGAAACAGGGAGAGGTCAGTTTCGAGTATGTACCTCGTGTTTCCCGCAAAGCAAAAAAACAAGAGCAGGCAGATCAGGAATATCAGCCGATGTATGCGGTAACCGATGAGGACGAGGCAAAAAATCAGGAGAATCAAGAAGATGGCGCAGAAAATTGACGGAAAAGCAATCGCGGCAGCCTGTCGGGCCGATATTCGCAATCGGGTTCAAGTGTTACGGGAACAAGGCATTGTACCGGGACTTGCCGTTATCATTGTCGGAGAAGACAGTGCATCTAAAGTGTATGTAGCGAACAAACATAAGGCGTGTGCGGATGTTGGGATTGAATCCTTTCAATATGCCATGCCTGCCGAAACCACGCAAGAGGAATTACTAACTTTAGTAAAAGAATTGAATTTAGATGATCAGGTAAATGGCATTTTGGTGC
>JAZNSU010000008.1:0-1681 GCA_045591385.1 Eubacteriales bacterium | reverse complement strand
ATATTGACCGTGATTATTCCGGCCATTAATTAACATAACAAATATTGTTTCAAGCCTTTCTTCTGTCATAAAAATATCCCGCATAGAGACACACTCCGTAAAGAAGTGCACCTCCATGCGGGGTTTTTTATTTGCGTAATTTCCGTAACAGATTGAATCCCTTATAGGCTGCTCGATAGAGTAAAAACTTTGGTTTGCTGATGATCAGATCAAATTCTCCGATCAGTTCATGCACCGTTGCTCCAAAGCCTCGCTTGAAATCGAACAGACCGTAGTTCGGTGACTCGGGAAAGAAGTTGCCGTCAATGCCGTAAAAATTGAATCGTTTATATCCGTGCGTCAAGGCATATTCGATCATCTCATACTGCAAGAGATATTGGGCATTGTATCGCATGAAAGGCTTATAGCTGGCCCCGAACAGATAGACGACCTCGCTACCGTACAGCATGTACCAGCCGCCCGCAATAATCTTCTTACCGCTGTGCTCCTGAATGTCTTGTTCCAAGGTAGCCAGTCGCTTTTCCAAACTCGCCTGCTCCGATGTGATCTCGGCCGCCTCGCGTGCCTTCTTAGGATTCTCCGAGATCTTCTCCAACCGCTCCCGATTTTTCTCAAATCTCTCACGGGTGTGAGCAAGCAACGCTTCAAAATCAATCTGCACATACAGAACCTTGACTGCCTGCTCCCGATTTAAAATCGAGAACATTTCCTGATAATACGACAAAGAGCGATCAATAAAGCCTCGGCGGTCGGCCGTATGTTGCATCAACTGCTTGAATACGTCCATGTTGCTCTCATCAGCCTCAATAACGGTCAAAAAGTTCTTGCGGCTGTTGTTGACGCCCCACTTGGTTCCGCTTCGCATGCCTTTATAGATGTCATCCATCGTCTTGCCGTCCAGATCCAGTATCGAGATCCAACGAGGTTCCAGATCCTTCTTGTCGTGCATGTCCACATAAAAACCCTGATGGCGATAGCCCAGTTTTTTCATCTGCGCCATTAAGGCGTTGTTGGCCGTGTCACGAAAGATCTTTCCGTCCTCGTCACGCAGCTGGTAATCGACATACGGATTGACCTTTAAGAATGCCACGCCCTTGCGCTTCATATAGTCTTTAATGGCAGAGGTAAACCGCTCCAGTAATTCAAAATCGGTGTAGTCCAGCAGATAGCCGCGGGGGGCATAGGCAAAGGTCACACCAATACCGACTACCCGCTTAAACAACACGACGGTAGCGGCAACCAGTTCTCCATTCTCTTTCATGCCCAACATCTTGCCCCACCAACCGTTGGTCTGCTTGACCTCGATCCATTCGGGTGATTGAAAGAAGAGTGCCAAAGGATGATTTTCTGAAAATGAGAGAAATTCTTGTTTTTCCAGTTCAATGAGTTCCATGACGCAATAACCCCTTGACCTTTTTTAAAAACCGATAGATATGGTAAAATCCACCGGTCGGCAATTCAAACTGACCGATATACTCGGTAACATTAGCCCGAAAGCCCTTTTTAAACTCATAGATTCCGTAATATTCATTATCGGGATTGAAATCTCCCGCAATGCCGTAGAAATTACAATAGGCAAAGCCCTCTTTATAGGCTTCCTTAATATGATGTTCATACATTAAATATTTGGGAGTAAACTGCCGATACTCCATCAATACTCCGCTGGTTAATGTCAGATATT
>JAZNSU010000007.1:0-3202 GCA_045591385.1 Eubacteriales bacterium | reverse complement strand
GGTAGCCTCGGTGGCGGATAAAGCCGAACGTACCCTTGCGGTGTCAGGCGTGTTTGTTGCGGTGGGAACCTTGCCCGCTACGGCGGCGGTGGCCGATGCGGTGGCGCTGGCTGATGGGTATATTGATGCAGGAGAAGACTGCAAGACCAATGTAGCGGGCGTGTTTGCCGCCGGGGATGTGCGCCGCAGTCCTATTAAACAGATTGTAACGGCTTGTGCCGACGGCGCGGTAGCAGCCACGGCCGCGGTCGCCTATCTTGAGGAAAACCCTGCATGAAAGAATTAGGGATACTCTTTTATGCATTGACGCTGATTACCGAGGCGGCAGGGGTGTGGCTGTGGCGGCGCATGAAGCGGAAAAGCCGCCGCGGCATCACGGCGCAGGCAACGGTTTTGGAGCGCATTATGCTCGGATCGGGCGAGAGAGACACGGTACTGATCGTAGAATATCAAAACGGTGAGAGGACGGTAAAGGCGAAGGTCAATGCCGCCCATGCCGACTTTGATGTAGCGCCGGGGGACATCGTAGAGATCGGGTATGATCCTGAACGACCGGGGGATATCGTACTGCGCACGGTGAAATGTCCCGTATCGGTTTTTGCTTTGGGCGGTATCTTTTTCCTTATGGGATTATTCTTTTATGTGTTGGGGTAACATATGAAACGACGTTGGTATGCCGTATATGTTTTAGCGGCGATGCTGTTGATCGTAGGGGTACTCTACAGTATCTTGGAAGGGCTGATGTTCGATCGTCGCTTCTTTGCCCAGCAGTATGAGAAATACGGACAGGCCGAAGTGATCGGCATGACGCAGGAAGACCTGATGCGTACCACCGATAAACTGCTGCTTCACATGGAGGGCAAGAGTGAGGATATGGTGGTTGTGGCTACCGTGAACGGGGTAGAGAGGGAAGTTTTCAACGAGCAGGAAACGGTACATATGCAGGACGTCAATCGCTTAATTAAGGGATTTTCGACTTTTCGGTATCTCGCCTTTGGCGTGGCCGGAGCGGCGCTGGTGACTTTTTTCTTTGTCTGCAAACAGCAACGGATGCGGCAGATCTGCAGGGTCGTATTGACGGCGGGCGTATGTTTGGCAGTTGTCTTTGGGATATTGGGATTATGGGCGGCGTTGGATTTTTCTTCTTTCTGGACGAGTTTTCATAAACTGCTCTTTACCAACGATCTGTGGTTGATGGATCCGTCCACCAGCATTATGATCAATATGTTTCCGGCGCAATTTTTCTCGAATTTTATTATGATATTTTTAGGGCGTGCCGCATGGATGATCGGGTTACCGATGTTGCTGTGCGGGGCGGTTTTGATAGCAAGGCGCCGCGTGGCGTAAACATTAGGGGGTAAGACGATGGACAAGACCTATATTGCCATAGATCTCAAATCGTTTTACGCCAGTGTGGAGTGTGTCGAGCGGGGACTTGACCCATTGACCACCAATTTGTTGGTGGCCGATGCGGCCAAGACCGAAAAGACCATTTGCTTGGCGGTCAGCCCCACCTTGAAAAGTTACGGCATTTCGGGACGAGCCCGTTTGTTTGAAGCGGTGGAACAGGTAAAGAAAGCCAATCAGACGCGCAAACAGGAGTTGGGCGGGGAATTTATGGGTTCTTCCTTTGATGATACGCAACTCAAAAGCAATCCGTCCTTGGCGGTCGATTATATTGCCGCTCCGCCTCGTATGGCGCTCTATCGGCAGTACAGTACCGATATCGTTAAGATCTATTTTCAGCATGTTTCGCCTGAGGATCTGTATGCCTACAGCATTGACGAGGTGTTTATTGATGCTACCGCCTATTTGCGCCGAAGCGGGATGACAGCGCGGGAATTTGCCCGCAAGATCATTCAGGATGTCCTCCGACAGACGGGCATTACCGCCACGGCGGGTATTGGTCCGAATATGTATTTATGCAAGGTGGCTTTGGATATTACGGCCAAGCATATTCCCAGCGATGAATATGGGGTGCGGATTGCCGAACTGGATGAAATGTCCTACCGTCGGCAGTTGTGGACACACCCGAAACTGACCGATTTTTGGATGATCGGCGCCGGTATTTCCGAGCGCCTTAAGGTGCTGGGATTGTATACCATGGGGGATATTGCCCGCTGCTCGCTGACCGATGAGGAGCGGCTCTATAAAGAGTTCGGCAAGAACGCCCAGTACATTATCGATCAGGCGTGGGGCTGGGAGCCGGTCACCATTGCCGATATTAAAGCCTACCGTCCCGAATCGACGAGTGTCAGTTCCGGGCAGGTGTTGCAACGCCCCTACACGGCGGCCGAGACCCGCATCATTGTGCGGGAGATGGTAGATAATTTGGTGCTGGGACTGGTGGATCAAGGGCTGATGACCGATCAGATCGTGTTGCATATTGGCTACGATATCGAAAACGTAACGGCATCGTTTAAGGGACAGGTGGATATTGACCGATACGGGCGCAAGGTGCCCCGCCATGCCCACGGGACGGCCAATTTGGACGGCTATTCCTCATCCACCAAACAGATCACCGACAAGACTTTGGCGCTTTTTGACCGCATCATCAACAAAAAACTGCTCATTCGGCGTCTGTATGTGACGGCCAATCATTTGCAGTCGGAGCAAGAGGTAGAGAAGCAGGTGCAGCAGATGACTCTCTTTGAGTCGGCGCAGGCTGAGAAAACTTTGGAGCGGGAACGTCGGATGCAAAAGGCGGTGATCGGCATTAAGAGCAAGTTCGGTCCCAACGCCATTCTCAAAGGCACCAACCTCAAAGAGGGAGCGACGGCGACCGAGCGCAATCATACGATTGGGGGGCATAAGGCATGAGCGGCTTTCCGTATGAGGATATTATCGGGCGGGAACGCCCCGTATCCAAAAAGCATCCACAGGCCTCGACGGAAGATCGGGCGGCGCGCTTTTCGCCTTTTGCCGCCATCAACGGCTATGAGGCGATGGTACAGGAGGCGGCACGGGTGACCCAGCCTCGCATCGAACTGGACGAGAGCCGCAAGGCGGTGCTTGACGAGAGGATCCGCGAGTCGGTGGGGCAATCGGTATGCATCACCTATTTTCAGCCCGATGAGAAAAAAGAGGGCGGCGCCTATTTGCGGGTGCGGGCGGCATTGTTGCGGATTGACGAGCATCGGCGTTGTCTGTGCTTGGATAAAGTCGGAGGCGAAGCGGTCTTAGGAAGACAAATAAGGCAGTC
>JAZNSU010000006.1:0-21303 GCA_045591385.1 Eubacteriales bacterium | reverse complement strand
CTGCCTTATTTGTCTTCCTAAGACCGCTTGGCCTCCGACTTCCTATCACTTAAAAAATAAGACCATCCCCCGCAAGAAACTCACACAGGAAGAGGTCAAGGCTGAGGTCATTGCCTTGCAGGACATGGGGCATAAACGTTTGGCTATCGAGTCGGGCGAAGATCCGGTTAATAACCCCATCGAATACATTCTGGAGTGCATCAAGACCATCTATAGCGTCCATCACAAAAACGGAGATATCCGCCGTGTCAATGTCAATATTGCCGCTACTACCGTAGAGAATTACCGCAAACTCAAAGAGGCGGGCATCGGTACTTATATCCTGTTCCAAGAAACCTATCATAAGGAAAGCTATGAAAAACTCCATCCCACCGGCCCCAAGAGCAACTACGCTTACCATACCGAGGCGATGGACCGCGCCATGGAAGGCGGCATTGATGACGTGGGTTTGGGCGTTCTGTTTGGGTTGGAACTGTATAAATACGAGTTTGCCGGACTTCTTATGCACGCCGAGCATCTGGAAGCGGTGCACGGTGTTGGTCCGCATACCATCTCGGTGCCTCGTCTGAAACGGGCCTCGGATATCGACCCCGACCAGTTCGATAACGGTATCGACGACGATACCTTTGCTAAAATTACCGCCTGCATCCGTCTGGCGGTGCCCTATACCGGTATTATTATCAGCACCCGCGAGAGTGAGCAGGTGCGTAGCCGTCTGCTGCATCTGGGTGTGTCGCAGGTGTCGGGTGGCAGCCGTACTTCGGTAGGCGGCTACGCCGGCTACTCGGCGGATGAGCGCCCCCACGATACCGAGCAGTTTGACGTATCCGATCAGCGCTCGCTTGACGATGTGGTGCGTTGGCTCATGGAGAACGGGCATATACCGTCTTTTTGTACCGCTTGCTATCGAGAGGGGCGTACAGGCGATCGGTTTATGAGCCTGTGTAAGACGGGACAGATCCTCAACTGTTGCCATCCCAACGCCTTGATGACCTTGTCGGAATATCTGGAAGACTATGCAAGCCCTGCCACCAAGGCGGTTGGCTATGATATGGTAGAGCGGGAATTGACCCGCATCCCGAAAGATAAGGTGCGCAAGATTGCCGAGGAGAATATTGCGGCGATTAAGGCGTCCAACCGCCGTGACTTCCGTTTTTAAGGAGAATCGTATGAGTTTGCAATCTACTGCATCGGGCGAGCGGTTGCATATCGGCTTTTTCGGTATGCGCAATGCCGGCAAGTCCAGTCTGGTCAATGCCGTTACCGGACAGGAATTGTCAGTTGTGTCTGATGTCAAGGGTACCACCACCGATCCCGTGAAAAAAGCCATGGAACTGTTACCTCTTGGCCCTGTCGTGATCATCGACACCCCCGGTCTAGACGACGAGGGGAATTTGGGTGAAAAACGGGTGCAAAAGGCCAAGCAGATTTTAGGGCAGACCGATATTGCCGTGCTGGTGGTCGATGCTTCCATCGGCATGAGTGAACAGGATCAGCAACTTGAAGCCTTGTTTATCGAGAAAAAGATGCCCTACCTCACCGTCTGGAATAAGGCCGATCGGGTGATCGACCGCGTAGAGGGACGGCTCTATGCCAGCGCCGTCACCGGCGAAGGTGTGGAAGACATCAAGGAAAAATTGGGGCAGTTTGCCGCCAAGATGAAAAACGAAAAGGTCATCGTGTCCGATCTTTTGCAGGCAGGCGACGTGGTCGTGCTGGTCACCCCCATCGATGAGTCAGCCCCCAAAGGGCGGCTGATTTTGCCGCAGCAAATGACCATACGGGACATTCTCGACCATCACGGCATCGTCGTGACCGTCCAGCCCGAAGAGGTAAAAGAAACGTTAGAGAAGATGACCCCCACCATGGTCATTACCGATTCGCAGGTGTTTGAGCGGGTCAGCAAGGATGTGCCACAAGAGATTCCGCTTACCTCTTTTTCTATTTTAATGGCTCGGTATAAGGGCGAATTATCGTCTTTGCAGGCAGGCGCCAAAGCGCTGACCGAACTCAAGGACGGCGATAAGGTTCTCATCAGCGAGGGTTGCACCCACCACCGCCAATGCAACGACATCGGCACGGTAAAAATGCCCGCATGGATTGAGAAGTATTGTGGGGCTAAACTCGAATTTTCTTTCACTTCGGGCGGCACCTTTCCTGATCATTTGAAAGAGTATAAGGTCATCGTTCATTGCGGCGGGTGTATGTTAAACGAAGCCGAAATGAAACACCGAATGGCAAAAGCCGAAGAACAGGGCGTGCCTATGGTCAACTACGGAATGGCCATCGCCGCCATGCACGGCATCCTCGACCGATCTCTGCAGGTATTTAAAAAGGATGTGTAGATTTTTTCTACACATCCTTTTTCTATATGCTGGACTTGCTCTTTTTTATGTAATAGGGTAAAAGGGAAGCGATTTCCGGTTTAAATGAGAATGTTTGCTTTGGTTCTAAATCGAAAATATTTGGGCATGGGCAGTTGTTGGTCGTTTCGTAATCCAGTAAGGTGGCAAGAAGATCGTATCCCCAGTATGCGGAATGTTTGTCTAAATCATAGAAAGACCGAGAAAGTGTGAAATCGGTAATATACCATTCCAGCCGATCCCGAATTTCCTTTTGCGATAACGGATACAGGGCAAGAACCTCGTGAAGAACAGGGGCGGACAGTTGGATCGGCAAATGCTGTCGGTAGATATCATAAGCGGCGGAAAATATAAGGGCTTCGGCTTTGGCTAATGCATTCATAATCGTTACCTCATCGCACTTGGAAGTATACATTAGTATATTATACTACTTTGCACTAAAAATCAATATAGTATTATATAAAATAGTATAATATATGAGGGTGATATTATGAGACCGTTAAAAGACAAAATCAGCATTACGATTGATGGGGATATATTGGAAAAAATCAGAGAGAAGGCAGAAGAAGACGATCGCTCCCTTTCTCAATACATCAATCTTGTCTTAAAAGAGCATTTAAAAAGGACTGAGTAAAAACTCAGTCCTTTTCTATATAGCGTGGATTACAGAGTGCAATTATTGTCTGCGGGGATACGGTGTTTGTTCATCGGTTTGATTTAATAAGAAATCTATACTGGTATTGTGCAGATGAGCAAGCGCGATGAGAATGTGTGTAGGAATATCTACATCACCACGTTCATAATTGCTGTAAATACGCTGACTGCATTTGAGAATGGCGGCGATTTGTGTTTGTGTCATGTCAGCATCTTCACGCAGATCACGAATTCTACGATACATACTATCACCTCATAGATAGTATATGATAGCGAGAAATTCGCTATTGACTTTTAGCGAAAATTTCGCTAAACTATTTTCATAAACCACATATTTTGTCATATTTTGTAGTTTAAGTATAAAAAAGTAATTGTGATATTAACCATTTAAAAAAAGAGGAGAAGCTAATATGAAAATAAAGAAAAAAGAGAATATTGTGGCACGAAAGATTCATGGTTCCTCTTTTTTGATTGACATTTCCGATAACTATTCTGGTGATAAATGTTCAATTTATGAAATCAATGCGACCGGCATGTTTATATGGGGAAATATTAATGGAACTCGTAGCGTAGAGGAACTTTCCTTGTTATTAAAGGCAGTTGTCATTGATGTTGTTGATTATCAAAATCTCCACGATGATGTTACTGAGTTTATTGAAACATTAAAAGTTAGACAATTTGTAGAGGTATAATATGGATGATTTTTTTACCGATAGAACCAAAATGCAGGTTCTTGATTTTGCCGCCGATAAACGTAAAAGGTGGGAACAAAATCACCAACTCTATTCTGTAATTTTTGAAATTACGCCAAAATGCAATTTTAACTGTGTGCATTGTTATTTGCATGACCATCATTGTTCCAACGAACTTAGCTATGATGAAATTATAGAAATAATTGATATTTTGTATGAGAAAGAAGTCCTTTTCCTAACTCTTACAGGAGGAGACATATTTACTAGAAAAGACTTTTTGGATATTTATCTCTATGCAAAGAAAAAGGGGTTTATAGTTGAGCTTTATACAAATGGTGCATTGATTAATGACAAAATTATTAGTGTTTTTGTAAAATACCCGCCATTGTTGGTTGATATATCGTTGTATGGTTCCTGCGAGGAAACATATCAAAAAGTAACTGGTGCATCTGGAGCTTTCGACAGGATAATGCACAACATACAGGCATTGCTTGACGCAGGAATAAGAGTATCAGTTAAGGCACCTATACTCAATCTATATTACTCTGAATTGTCACAAATAAAAGCTATTGCAGAGAAATTTGAAATTCCTTTCCGCACGGGGTTTGAAATTTTTCCGTCTATTGACAACGATGATAGCGTTCAGCAGTTCAGTGTTCCCTTAGCTGATGCGCTAAAGTACGAGTTTGAGGAGTTTGCTGAACAGCCACGAACTTTTGGAGAGGAACATGATGTGGAACTGGTTAATTTGCAAAAAAAGAGACCTTTATTTAGATGCAAACTTGGTAGGGCGAGTTGTGCCATAGACTTCAATGGAAATATGTGCCCGTGTATGTCTTTTAGACACGCCGGCCGTAGATTAACAAAGGATAATTTTGAAAAAATCTGGGAAAGCTTCAGTCAATATCCTCAAATGAAGGCATCTCCTGACTATAAATGTCTTAGTTGTATAGCCTATGACTTTTGTGATATTTGTCCGGCAATGATGCAATCCGTGCATGGAAACTTAGAATATGTAGATGAACACTTTTGTAAAAGTGCAAAGGCAAGGTACGAGCATTACATACAAGGTGTAGACATTGATAGCATCATAGCAAAAATAAAATAATCTTTGATATGAGAGAGGTTGGTTTTTTATCCTCTTATATATAAATTTAAGAAAGGAGGACGCATTATGAGTTACGAAAAGCCACAGGTTAAGAAGATCGAGGCAGATGTTGCTGTCCGCGACATGACTGCCGATAAGGGCGAGTGCCATGGTGGTCATTGTGTTCGTTGCATCCATGCATATGGTTAATCACTGATCCATAATCCCTTATATCAAACAGGGTAGCTCATTGATTTGATGAGATTATCCAAACAAGAGGGTGTGTCTGCAATGAATTATCGCAGGCATACCCTTTGCCATAGAAATTCGGAATTACAAATAGGAAAATTGACGAGTGGCTTTTGCGAGCAACAAAAGAAATATATAATTAGGAACTAGAAATTATCTTAACAGGGAGTATATTATGTATCATTTTAGTAAAGAAAGTTACACCGCTTTAATGGATATTATTGCATCTTGGGTAAAACATGAGGATGCGAAAGGAAATAGAATATACGTACCTATTGATATTATAAGAATTACCGTTAAAGCAACACCCATTCGGGAAAGCAATAGTGTGCAGTATAAAGAAATCAATATGCATATAGAGGTAGCATTGCGTAATTCTCTAAGTGAAATTTCGATGTTGCGAGACCCGGCAGCTCACCCCATGGATAAGGAATTTGTGGCTACACTAAAGGATTGGGATTTTGAGGTAGAGCAACGAGATTCAATCATATATCTAAAAACTTGGAAATTCGCACATACAGACTATGCCTTATCCGGCACCGATAAAGTAGTAAAAGATTACAATGCTATTTGCGATTGTGTGGAAGAAATTAACAAAGAACATTATCCTGGCGTTGAGATACACGTGGACAGAATAAATGCCTCCTCTAAAAAAGGTTGTTATATCGCAACAGCAGTATATGGAACATATAACTGCCCGCAGCTTTGGACGTTGCGAAGATTTCGTGATGATAAATTATTGCACACCTGGTATGGTAGATTATTTGTTAAGTTTTATTATGCGACCAGTCCAATAGTTATAAGGATCTTTGGCAAGACAAAATGGTTTAATAGATTTTGGAGAACACGGCTTGATTCTATAACTCAAAAGTTACAGAGTAAAGGTTATCAAAAATCCCCATATAAAGATAGATGAGGAGAAAATAAAATGGGATTATGTGGAAATTGCAAGTATTACGATTCACACGAAACAAAAGGCTATAAGGGGTATTGTACCACCTACGGGGTCTATGTAGACCCCGATGATGTTGAATCCGGTTGCACTCGATTTGAAGATACGGAAGATGGTATCACTTGTTATTTGACTTCGGCTTGTGTTAAAGCAAAGGGGTTATCGGATGATTGTCGAGAACTGACTATTCTTCGGAAATTCCGGGATGGTTATTTGAAAAATCAACCGAGCGGAGAAGAGGATATCAAGCACTATTATAGGATTGCACCTAAAATTGTTAAGAAAATTAATGAAAAAGAAAATGCAATCCAGGTGTGGGAGCAAATATACGTGGAATTGATATCTGTTTGTGTTGAATTATTAGAAAAAGAGAAAAATGATGAGGCGTATGCAGTATATCGCAACTATAGTTTGAAACTAGAAGAGTATTATTTATAATTTCGGAGGGTATAAAAATGGGGTTTTGGAGTCGTTTGTTTGGACTTGATGATGAGGTACAGTACGAGGCGTCGTATGATATTGTGGAACAGTACCGCGCGAAATATCAACAGATGGCAAGAGAGGGAAAAGACATTAGTTGGTACGAGTTTGACGAATCTGTAAGGCAGGGGTTTCCGTATCCTTGCGCAACGGAAATGGAAAGCAGACAAATGTGTTGGGGAGAAAATCAACCTATTTGTGGTGATGTAAAAGCAATAGGATTGCTTCTACACTACTATACAAATGGATTATTAGAGGCCGAAAATGATGAGAGCATGAGCATATATAGGGATGAACAAAAGGTTAAATATTGGAAAAATTGGCTCATAGATGAGGCGGCTCAAGGGAATCGGATGACTCAAGCGGCATTAGTGAATACTATGGGGATGTATAATACATTGCAAGCAAATTGGCTGACGCAGGAAGAATACGATGAGTATTGCACGATGTATAAGGCGGATTTGATTGCAGATGCCGAACAAGGTGACCCGGATGCCATGTTAGCGGTAGGAGTATATGATTTAAGAGAAACAGGTGATCCCTTCTCTGAAAAAAATGCAGAATATATACAATGTGCGGCAGAGAATGACGTCCCCGATGCATATTATTATCTGGCTAAATACTACTACTTTCAGGTTTTTCAAAAGAACAAAACAGTTGATTACTATAGCTCGGAAAATGCGCACTATTATCAGCTTTTATTAAAAGCGGCAAAAACAAATCAGGGTGCACATATAGGGTATGTGCAATATCTAATTGCTGAGGCTTACTATGATGGTGATATAGAGGGCTTCCCGAAGGATATGAAACAATTCAGATATTGGCTTGAACAATCAGCCCAAAACGGATATTGGAGTGCTATAAGCCGATTAGAGAGGCAATAAAGTGACTTTTATTTGCGTTGCAATGAATGTGAAAATTCAAAATTATGTTAAATTTTGATGCGAAAAAGGGGATAAAATACTGAACAAGTCTACTAAGAATCGGCGAGTATTGACAGATATTAATATTTTCCGTTTAATTCATGCAGTTTCTGTACAACGCAACTTAGAAGAATATGATATATGGGATTAAAAAGCAACAAAGAACCGACCTAATAGGTCGGTTCTTTGTTTGGTGGAAAATTGTCAGTCCTTTTTCTTTTTCTTGGGTATACGTTTTTTAAATTTGATGCCCGACCATAGATAGATGATGGCCTGTCCGGGGATGCCTAAAATGAAGATCAACCATAGGTTGCTTCCCAAAACGGCTAATGTTAGGTATAAGCATAGCAAGAAGGACCACATCAATAGGGAAATAATAACCCAGTTGATTTTTCCGCTAAACCATATACTGTTGAAGATCAGCCATACAACGGCCGAAACCGGCAGGGCATAAACAAAGGTCAGCCAATGCCCCGAGGTGTTCAACGGGGTTAGGTCCATTACCACAAATACCAAAGTGGCGATAAACCATACCAGTAAAATGCTCAGCCCCATAATATACATACGGTTACGCTGGCTGATGATACCCGGCTGCTCTCGCTTGTCCGAATGATCGTCCGTGAGCAGATAATCCACCGTCACCGAAAACAGATCGGCAATTTGTTTGAGTACCGCCACGTCGGGGATCGATTCGCCCCGCTCCCATTTGGATACGGCCTTATCCGAATAATTTAACCGCTCGGCCAATTCAAACTGTGTCATCTCCCGTGCTTTGCGCAGAGAGGCGATGTTGGCGGCGATAATCACTTTGAGTTCGTCCATGGTATTCACCTCGTTACAAGCATACCACAAAACCCGTTGAAAATCAAGGAAATTTTTTACCACTCTACCGGTGGGAGAGTGCTCTACCGAAAATTCTACACCTTGATTTGTCAACAGTATAGTGAAAAAATGGATTGGTAGGTTGAAGTAATTGGGTATAATGCTCATAATAGAAAGCGTGAAAATAAGGCCAAAAAAGGAGAAAATCATGAAAAATTTTGCAATTGTGACCGATTCTGCGTGCGATATTGACGCCAAAACGCTTCAAAATTGGGATGTTTCCTGCGTAAAATTGTCATTTCGCTTCGAGGGAGAGGATCAAGAATATACCGAAATGCCCGTTTCTGACTTTTACAATCGCATGAAAGGCGGAGCGGTGGCTCGCACGGCGGCGGCCAACATGGGTGATTTCCGTGCCGCGTTTGAGCCGCTTCTGAAAGACGGAAAGGATATCCTGTACGTTGGCTTTTCTACCGGGCTGTCCACCACCGCCAATGCGGCGGCTATGGCGGCTGAGGAATTGCGGGCGGAATATCCCGATGCGGTAATCGAAACGGTGGATACCTTGTGTGCTTCGGCGGGCGAGGGGTTGATGGTAAAACTGGCCGTAGATAAGCGTAGCAGCGGAGCCGACCTTGCCCAGACGGTGGCGTATGTGCGCGAGACCTTCCCCAAGATCTCTCATTGGTTTACGGTGGACGATCTGGTGTACTTAAAGCGGGGCGGTCGCGTTAGTCCCACCGTCGCCTTTGTCGGTGGACTGCTCGGCATTAAGCCGGTCCTTCATGTGGACGACGAGGGGCATCTCATCAGTATGTCTAAGGTGAAAGGACGCAAGGCGGCGCTCAATGCACTGCTCAAGCGGCTGCAGGACACCCGTACCGACGGCCCGATCATGATTTGTCAGGCCGACTGTCGGGATCAGGCTGAGGATTTGGCTAAGACCATTGAGGAGCGCACGGGCGAAAAGGTGTGCTATATTGCCGATATCGGTCCTGTCATCGGCGCTCATTCCGGCCCCGGTACAATCGCTGTTTTCTTCTTAGCCAACGAAAGATAATAAAAACCGCCGGGAAAATTTCCCGGCGGGTTTTGTTAGAATTTGAAATTGTTGATGATGCTGTCCAGCCAGTCTTGCTCATAGCCCTCGAGCAGACCCTCGTCGCCGGCTTTGGCTACGGCGGGCTCAATAGGCAGGGCGGCGCTGGCGGGGATGTTCAGGCGCTTGGCTAAGCCTTCGACATTGCCCTCACCGAAGATATAGTGCTTTTTGCCGCAATCGTTGCATACAAAGTAAGAGTAGTTCTCGACTAAGCCCAAGATAGGGATGCCCATCATGTCGGCCATATTGACTGCCTTTTCGACGATCATGCCGACCAGTTGCTGAGGCGAGGTGACGATTACAATGCCGTCCACCGGCAGGGACTGGAATACCGTCAGCGGAACGTCGCCCGTTCCGGGGGGCATATCGACCAGCAGGACGTCCAGTTCGCCCCAGACCACGTCGGTCCAGAATTGCTTGACGGCGCCGGCGATGACGGGACCGCGCCAAACGACGGGATCGGTTTCATTCTCAACCAGTAGATTTAAGGACATGACCTTGATGCCGTCACGGCTGGTGACGGGGAGCAGGCTGTCGCCATCGGCCAGCGCGCGGGAGTGGATGCCCAGCGCCTTGGGGATGGAGGGGCCGGTGATATCGGCATCGAGGATACCGACCTTTTTGCCCATGTGAGCCAGACGGACGGCCAGCATGGCGGTGACCATGGATTTACCGACGCCGCCTTTACCCGACACAACGCCGATAACTTTTTTGATATGGCTGCCGGTGTGAGGGGCTTCGCGGAGATCCTGCGGATCCTGGCGAGAAGAGCAGTTGGCCGAACAGGTGGAGCAATCATGAGTACATTCAGACATTACATTCAGTTCCTTTCTTTGGTAACAATACTTTTATTATAACACCCTTTTTCAGAATGTCAATGTGACGGATAGGTGACTTTTTAGGCGGAAGACAAAAAAATATTGAACAAATTGTGACCATGTGGTATAATAGGCGTACGATAAAACAGGAAGGAGGTTTCCGATGGCGGATCAATTTGAGCAGTTGAAGAAGGATCGGGAGTATGTGAGTGAAAAGACGACCGTACTGTCTGATGCCGATCAGAAGAAGAAAAAGCGCAATAAGATTATCCTTACCATATTATTTGTGCTGATCAATATCGGTGCGATCGTGGTTACCGGTATTATGGAATTTACTAAGGAAACCCCTGAACATATCACCTTTGACAATAACATGGTCTGGTTGATCGGGGCCTTGGGTTGCATTGCCTCGGCCATCTTTTTTGAGACCTTTAAATACTGTGTGATGATGCGGCACACCGTTGGTCGGGTAAATATTAAGCATGCCTTTCAGGTGGCGGTGCTGGGAAAGTATTATGACAATATTACTCCGTCGGGTGCGGGCGGTCAGCCGTTCCAGATGTACCATCTAAGCAAGCACGGCTATACGCCGGGTATTGCGGGCGCGATGCCGGTACTGGGTTTCCTTTCGATGCAGTTGGGCTTTTGTTTGTTATTCTTTGTATTGGTGTGCCTCAATGCCCATGCGGTGCCGACGGCGCTTCATGTTATGGCGTATGTGGGTATTTTATTCTACCTGCTGGTACCGATGGCCATTATTCTCTTTAATTTCTTCCCGACGACGGTTACTAAGATTTTGGCGTGGGGTGTGCGTGTACTTGGCAAGATGAAGATCCTGAAAGATCCCGAACAGAGTCAAGTCAAGATGGTGTCTTCCTTGGAAGAATATCGTACGGCGCTGGCTGAGATGGCCAAGGTCAAGGGGTTAATTCTAAAAGTTATGCTCATCGGCATTGCCTATCAGATTGCGCTGATGTCAACGCCCTATTTTGTCCTGCGTGCCTTTGGTTCGCCCGTTACCTTTATAGATGTGCTGACGCTGACGACCTATATTTATGCGGGTATTGCCTATATTCCGACGCCCGGTAATGCCGGTGCGGCCGAAGGGACGTTCTACACGATTTTCCACGGGCTCAACAGCAACACGTTTTGGGGTATGGCTATCTGGCGGTTTTTGACTTATTATTTATTCCTGCTTATGGGTGTTGGCGTGTATGGCTATAATGCGCTGGCGCCCAAGATCCGTAAACGGTTAGGGAAAGAAGAAAAAAACGATGAAGAGCATACAGTTTATTGATCTATATTATCCGAATGTCGACGGTGTGATTCACACCGTCGATCGCTATGCCACGCACATGGATGCCGCGGTAGTGGCGCCTATCATCGAAAAGGGGTATCAAGACAAGGACGATTACCCGATCATGCGTACCCGCTCGGCGCGGATTCCCTTTGTGGGGTATGGGTGGCCGATGCCCGAACCGTCTAAGAAACTGAAGGATTTTGTAAACGGGTTTGGCGCCGATATCTTCCATGTTCATTCTCCCTTTATGCTGGGGCATTATGCGCTCAAACGTGCCAAAAAACTGGGGATTCCCGTTGTTTCCACTTTTCACAGCAAGTATTACGATGATTTTAAGCGGGTGACGGGATCGGAATGGTTTGCCCGTTTCGGTGTGCGTTACATTGTAAAATTCTACAACCAATGCGATGTGGTATGGGCTTGCAGCGCGGGCACGGCGCAGACGCTGCGGGAATACGGATACAAAGGTGAAATTTCCGTGATGCCCAACGGCGCCGATCCCTATGTCAGTCCCGATCTTGAGGCGGCGCGGGCGGCGGCCATGGAGCGGTTTGCGATACCGAAAGATAAGAAAATTCTGCTCTTTGTGGGGCAGATGGTATGGCAGAAAAATCTTAAACTGGTTCTCGACACGCTGGCAACTTTGGATGATAGTTATCGGTTGTTGTTAGTGGGTACGGGCTATTACGAAAAGCAGATTCATGAATATGCCCGTCAGATCGGGGTGATGGATCGGTGTATTTTCACCGGACGGGTCAGCGCTCGGACGATGCTGGAGGGACTATACCTATGCGGCGACCTCTTCTTCTTCCCCTCGGTGTATGACAATGCGCCGTTGGTGTTGCGGGAAGCGGCTTGTGCGGGTGTGCCCGCCTTGTTGGTGCGGGGCAGTAATGCCGCCGAGTGCGTGACCGATAACGAGAACGGGTATCTGGCTGAGGAATCGGTGGAGGCCATGTCGGCCCGCATTGGTGAGATCTTTGCCGATCCGCAAAGCAGGCAGGCGGCGGGACGGCGTGCTAAGCAGACCATTCCCGTGCCGTGGGATGAATTAGCCAAGCAGGTAGAGGCGCAGTATGCCGCCATTGTGGAACGCCATGGAAGAAAGTAAGCGCATCGAGCGCAGTATCATCACGACCTATCGCAAGACTATCTGGAACCGCTTTATTGAGGGGGTTAAGAAGTATCGGATGGTCAACGAGGGGGATCGCATTGCTGTCTGCCTTTCCGGCGGGAAAGATTCGGCCTTGCTGGTCAAGTGTATGCAACAGTTGCAGCGGTACGGCGATTGTCGGTTTGATCTGCAGGTGATTGTAATGGATCCCGGTTACAGCCCCGAAAACCGCAAAAAGATCGAAGAAAACTGCGCGCGTATGGGTATTGCCCCTCATATTTTTGAAACGGATGTTTTTGCGTCGGTGGATCAGGCGGAGAAGAACCCCTGTTATCTGTGTGCTCGTATGCGGCGGGGGCATTTGTATGCCTGTGCGGAGTCGTTGGGGTGCAATAAGATTGCGCTGGGGCATCATTTTGATGATGTGATTGAAACGACCCTATTGGGGTTGTTATACGGGGCGCAGGTGCAGACCATGCTACCCAAACTTCACTCGACCAATTTTACGGGCATGGAGTTGATCCGACCGCTTTATTGTGTGCGGGAAAAGGATATTGTGCGGTTTGCCAAGTACAATCACCTGGAGTTTTTACAATGTGCCTGTCGGGTCACGTCCAAGGATGCGGGGTGTGACAGCGAGAGCACGAGCAAGCGCAAATATGTTAAGAGGATGCTGGAGGAATTGACCAAGAATAACAGTCAGGTGCCCGTGAACATTTTCCGCGCGATGGAAAATGTAAAACTGGCTGAGGTGATCGGCTATACCGATGGGGACGGGTATCATAATTTTTTGGATAATTATAACAAGGAGAGCATAGAATACCAATGAGGTGATTCTATGCTTTCTTTTTGGAAAAAATACAAATCCTTAATTCTCAACATTGCCGTGCCGCTTGCGGTGGGATTAGTTTCGGGGTTATTGACGATGGGGGCAATGGAAGACTTTGCCGCCCTCAATCAGCCACCCCTTTCACCGCCCGGCTGGCTCTTTCCTGTGGTATGGACGATTCTGTATGTTCTGATGGGGATATCGTCCTGGCGGATTCGCAACCGTGACAGGCAGGCGACGGCGCTGACCGTTTACTATGTATCCTTGGTGTTTAATTTCTTCTGGTCGATCTTCTTTTTTGTTTGTCAGATGTGGTTATTTGCTTTAATCTGGCTGTTGATTCTGTGGATCTTGATCTTAATTTACACGGTCGGGTATTTCCGTATCGACCGTTTGGCGGGCTGGTTGCAGGTGCCCTATGCGGTATGGTGTGCCTTTGCGATTTATCTGAATTTTGGAATTGTCTTACTCAATTAACAAGGAAGCCGATGTGTTCGGCTTCTTTTTTATATTTTACTTCAAATTTTTGTGATGTTGTGATATAATAACCATATATACCTTTTTCAGGAAGGGAGAACAGTATGAAAAGACGGATGTGTGCGTTATTGTTGGCCTTGCTGCTTGTGCTGAGTCTGGCGGCGTGTGCCGGCGGTACGCGAAGCGGGCAGGTACTGGATATCGGCTGGAAGATGCGTGGTGATGCCGATGGAACGGGAGAGCAAAACGGATGGCAAAACGGATTTGAAGAGGACAATCAGACCGATGCCGATACGGTATGGTATTCTAATACCTTTGCCGCCTCCTTGGTTAAGGGGGATCGGGTGATCCTTTCTTTGTGTGATCTGGGACAAGCGGCCACCGTTTGGCTCAACGGAACGCAGATCGATCATCGGACGGAAGCGGACGGCGAATATAGGCTGGATGTTACCGATACCGTCAAGCGAGTGGGAACCAACATATTGGTGATTCGCGCCGATCGAGATGCGGCGGTAACCCGTACGGCATTAACGGTACGTCCGTCGGTGATGGTGGCCGGTGTTTCGGTTGATGTTAAGGATGAAACGTTGTATGCGGGCATTGAGCTGGAAAATGCCAAGAACCGAGAACCGGTGGTGATAACGGCGGTACTGACGGCGTTGGATACCGGTAAGGTGATGGCGCGTGTGACTCAGCAGGTGCAGGCCGAGGCGGGTATGGGATTGCACACATTGAGCATGAAGATCGACGATGTGCAGGATTGGAGCATGGAGGATCCGTATTTATATGATTTGACGGTGGTGGCCTCGTCGCCCAAGTCTTCGCAGGATTGGGTGGACACGGTGAGCCGCCGTGTTGGATTTGCCGCTCCAATGCCTGAGCGTTTGCGGATTCTGGATCTGCCGCAGGAAATAATGCGCGAGGAATCGCAGATGCGGGCGTTTGTCAATCAGGCCAAGAGCGACGGCGTTCAGGTATTAAAGCCTGCAGGGCGGCCGACACAGGCGTTGCTCAGTTATGCCGATGCGGTGGGGATGTTTGTTGTTGCCGAGGAGAGCGATCATGTTTGTGCGCTGGCCTCGCTCCCGACGGGCGAAGTAACGTATGGGGAGGAATGATGCCATGAAAAAGAGTATGATATGGATCACTGTCCTTGTGCTGCTGATGGGGCTTGTGCCGGTTTCGGCGGCCTATTACGATTCGGCGGCGGAGAATTTGATGCCGGTGCCCGATGCGTCCATGGTGTTGGCTGACGAGTGGCGTGTGGTTTCCGATCGGGAGAACGTGGGGGAAGCGCAGGCGTGGTATCAGCAGTACCCTTCGCAGGAGCCGTCGGTCACCTTGCCGTATGAGGCGGGGGATGACGGGGCGACGACCTGGTTTTTCCGAAAGTTTACCCCCGATCTCAATCGGCAGGATGGACAGCGGGTTGTGGCATCGTTTGGCGGATGTCGGTATTATGCCAAAGTATGGCTCAACGGCAATTATATCGGGGAGCATGAGGGGGCTTACGGTGAATTTTCCTTTGATGTGACGGCGTTTATTCGTGAAGATCAGGATAATTTACTGGTGGTGCGGTTGTTCTCGGCCAATGATGGGTCAACGATCCGTGGCGAGGATGGGCAGGCTCTGCCCCAAGGACCGAATAACGGGCAGGGGATGCAGCGTCCGGTCTACCTGTCGGTCGTGCCCGATATTGCCATTGCCGATGTTTTTGTGGACACGCAATACGAGAACGGCAAAGTCAATGTGCAGGTGATCGTGGACAATCCGGCATCGGAAACGGTATCGGTGGATATTCGCGCGCGCATCAGCCCTGCCGATGCAACGACGGTACTGGCTACGGTGGGAGCTACCTTTAATGCGGTGCCCGGTTTATCCAAGCACACGGTGACGATGGAACTGAAAGATTTTCGTGCGTGGAGCGTATCCGATCCCTATCAATACATGGTATGGGTAGAATGTTTGGCCGAAAAGGTGAAATTTATCGATTCTTCGGCGGTTTCGGTGGGATTTAAGGACCTTCGCATTGATTCGCAGGGGTATTTTCTGCTCAACGGCAAGCGGTTATATGTCAAGAGCGTCAATCTGACGGT
The DNA here is from genome assembly GCA_045591385.1 of Eubacteriales bacterium. Taxonomy (GTDB): domain Bacteria; phylum Bacillota; class Clostridia; order Oscillospirales; family UMGS1783; genus CAKSHC01. The sequence goes on along the minus strand of JAZNSU010000006.1, from coordinate 5,345 downwards.
GGATGCCGATATGACCGAGGAAGCGCTTCGGGCGCAGTTGTTGGAGTATAAGGTGTGCGGGTTTAATATGGTACGATTTGTCGGTCATCCCGCGCCGTCGTCGGTGCTGGGCTATTGCGATCGGCTGGGGGTGCTGGTGTATCAGGAAACGGCCATGGCCAATAAGATGGACAGCGAGCATGGCGAGGACCTGATTCGTCGGGAACTGCGGCAATTGATCGAGCGGGATCGCAACCATCCGTCTTTTGCTATTGTGGGCATTTTGAATGAGGCTATGGATGCGGATACGGCGTATGTGAATAATTATCGGGCGGCGATGGAGTCGTTGGATGTTTGCCGTACCTATGATAATGATTTGTTAGTATTTCTCTCCTCCGGCCGTACCGATGGCAAACTGGCTACGGCATCGGCGTCTAATCCCGGTTCGCTCAGTTGGGACGGATATATGGGGAATGAGGGTGTGCGCGGCGGTGTTGATACCGAAACCGAGATCGGTACGGGAGATATACACGGAGAACTTCCCGTCTATGAGATGGAGCCGTTGCGAGCCATTTTCCTGTCGGATCTGGAGGTAAAGGATCTGGATGCGGTTCGTGCCAACAGTAAGGTGAGCGGTTTTTCGGTGACGGTGGCTGAGGGTGCCGCGTTGCGGGGGCTGAACGGACTGAAAGACACCTGTTGGAGTGTGACTGTGGAAGACGATACCCTCTACCGTACCGCGGCGCTGGATATACAAGTGACGCTATCGGATCTGGGTGCATTAGAGAAGAAAGAATATACAGCCCACTTCGCCTTGGAAGGCGAGGGCGGTCGTGTTTGGGAAAAGACGGTAGCCGTCACCCCTGCCTATACCGGCACGGGACACTTTATTTCGGCCATTACCGTTCTGGATGAATCGATCTCGCTGGCGCAGTTGCCGACGGGGGCTTACACCTTCCGTGCGCAGTTAGAGGGTACGGATGTTACCTATGATAAACCGATTTATGTGCTGGATGCGCAGGAACGCCCCACCTTGTCGGGCACGGTCTACATGCATGGTCTGTATGCGGATGCGCTGGTCTTGCTCCAGCAATCGGGTGTGGAGATCAAGGTATTGGATCCCCAAAAGATCGTCCCAAACAGTACGGTTGTGTTGGGCGGCAAGAATATGGATAAAGAGTCGCTGACTCTTTTATATGAGGCAGTAACAAAGCAGGGCGTGACGGTGGTGGTTGCCGATATTGAGGCGCTGGGTGACTGGGGCTACCTGCAACTGCCGTTTGAGGAATTGGGTTACGCGGTGGCGCTGGAGCAGGATGAACTGCTTGCGCCGATGTTAACACAGGGGATGCCCAAACAAACCCTGTCGGGCCCCGTTTGCGAGGCTAAACTGCTTCGTCTGCCCGTAGCGGCTCAAGATGTTTTGGCCGGCGTGGATTCCGATGTGGCTGTGGGTGTATATGACTGCGGCAAGGGGCAGATTGTGGTAAATACCTTGGCTGTACTGGATCACATCGGGACGCCGACGGCGGACTATGCGCTGATCAATCTGTTGAATTTGGCTATGCAAAAACGGTAAAGGGGGAAGGACACAATGAAAAAGATACGAATCTTGGCAGTATTCATGCTGATACTGGCGTTGTTATCGGTTTCGGTCGGTGCCGCCTCCTATACGGTGGAGCAACCCCGACGGGTCGTGATCGATGGTGTGGCTTCGGTACAAGAGTGGGGTGACCCCCTATACAACCATGTGACCTTGGCGCAGGCGGGAGCCGTAGATTCAGCCTTGACCGCACGGTGGTTTGACCCGACACAAGACGGGGAGGCCGCCTTTGATCTGTATGTGACCCATGACGAAGCATATGTATATATCGGGTGTGTGGTATACGGAGTAGACCGTGAGATCAGCACAGCGGCACCCGAAAAGGGATTGCACTTTGCCTTTACCCTCTCCGAGTATCAAGAGAGCACGGGCGTGCGTCATGCTATGCAAAAGGGTGAGGAATACGAAGTGTATACCGGTTACCGTCTGTATCAGACGGGGGACGGACAGGCGCAGGCACAGACCATTTCGCAGGCGATCAAGGTGCAGGATCTGCGAGAGGGCAGAGATTATGCCGTGGTTTACGATGAGGCGTCCCGCACCATGACCTATGAGGCGGCGGTCGCGCTGGAAAACACCAATATTTCTCTAGGAAAAACTGCGGATATGGCGTTCTCAGCCGTTATCGGACTGGAGCATTATAACAATCGGGTATCGGGTCAGGTTGACGGCTCGAATCGGTTTCTGGTAGGGACGGGTGCTGCCGATGGCGGCGGTGCGAAGAATTGGGCGCATAAAAATGGTTGCCTAGCCATTGGGTTGGTGCCCTTAGAGAAGATCCCTATGCTGATTAAAGAAGACGATGGGGCGGTGGCGGCCTATGCGCAGGATGTGGATATTCCGATTGCTTCCGAGCCGGAGTATAAGATCATCACGGCCGATGCGCCGGTATCGGTGCCGCTGATGATCATGCTGATCTCGGTGGCGATCGCGCTGATCTGTGCGGCGGCGGTTACCGTGATGCTGGTACGGGAGCGCAATCGGCAACGCACCAACCGTCAGGAGGAAGAAAAATGAAGAAAATAATAGGAATTTTATTGGCTCTTCTTTTGCTGATGGGGCTGGTGCCGGTTTCGGCGGTTACCTTTGATGCCGATCGGTTTGTGCCCACCCCTCAAGAGCAGGAGGCGGCCGAGCAGATGACCCAGTCGGGCATCATTTCTTACGATGCCGTGGCCGATACCGATATGAGCGCCAACCTGCTGATGACGGCGGCGATCATCGTGGCGGCAATCGCCGGTGCGATCGTGATCTTCACCGTTATCGTACTGATCAACCATAAGTCACGCATCCGCCATCGGGAAATGTTAGACCAATTATAAAAAATTCACAAAGCCCCTCAAAAAAGAGGGGCTTTTCTCTTGACATTTGGGGGGAAATAGAGTATAATAGCAGAAGTGTAAAGCAAATCGCTTTACAAATTATCGGAAAGGGTGGCGCATATGATAGAAAAAAATCTCCAGATCGGTTTGCTTTGCGATTTTTACGGCAAGATGTTGACTGAGAAACAGTTATCGGCCATTATCATGTATTATGATGATGATCTGAGTTTGGCGGAGATCGCCGTCCAGACCGGTATTACCCGCCAAGGCGTGCGCGATTGCATAAAAAAGGGCGAGGCCATCCTGCTTGACATGGAAGAAAAGTTGGGTCTGGCCGAGAAATTTACGCGGTTGCGTGAAGGTATGGATGAGATCCGTGCCGCCGCCGAGGATATTCGGGAGCAGAACAGCCGAGGCATGGTCAATGCGGTCATTGCCGATGCGGTCAAGACGATTGTTCGGGTAAGCGAACAGGTGCGTGAAGATGGCATTTGACGGGCTGTCCGATAAACTAAACGATATTTTCCGCCGCCTCAAAGGTCGGGGTAAACTCTCCGAGGGTGATGTCAAAGAGGTTATGCGGGAGATCAAGCTGGCTCTGCTTGGTGCCGACGTGAACTTTAAGGTGGTAAAAGCCTTTATTAACAATGTGTCGGCTCGTGCGGTGGGTGAGGAGGTTATGAAATCTCTTACGCCGGCTCAGCAGGTCATTAAGATCGTTCACGAGGAATTGTGCCGCATTATGGGTGATGGCGATTCCAAGTTCAATTTTAGCACCAAGCCTCCCACGGTTATTATGATGTGCGGCTTGCAGGGTGCTGGTAAAACCACCCATTCGGCCAAACTGGCCTATTACTTTAAGAATACGCTTCATCGCCGCCCGCTGTTGGTGGCTTGTGATATTTACCGTCCCGCCGCTGTCGATCAGTTAAAGGTGGTTGGCGAGCAGGCTGAGGTTCCCGTCTTTTCCTTAGATGGGGAAAAGCCGGTCAAGATTGCGCAGGAAGCGGTGGCGCATGCCAAGAAATACGGCAACGATATCGTCATTCTCGATACGGCCGGCCGTTTGCACATTGACGAGGCGCTGATGGATGAACTGGCGCAGATCAAGGCCAAGACCGAGCCCAACGAGATTTTGCTCGTGGTGGATGCCATGACCGGTCAGGACGCGGTGAATGTGGCGCAGTCGTTTGATGAGCAGTTGTCGATCACCGGCGTGATTTTGACTAAGTTTGACGGCGATACCCGCGGCGGTGCCGCCATGTCGGTCAAGTACATCACCGGTCAGCCTATTAAGTTTGTCGGTGTGGGTGAAACGGTCAAGGACTTGGAGCCCTTCCATCCCGAACGGATGGCCAACCGCATTTTGGGTATGGGCGATGTGCTCTCGTTGATCGAAAAGGCGGAAGAGGCCTTTGATGAAGAGCAGGCCAAGAAATTAGAGGAAAAGCTGCTTAAAAACAAGTTTGATTTAGAAGATTATCTGGGTCAGCTGCAACAGATGAAAAAGATGGGCGGCGCCGGAGCCATCCTCGGTAGTATGGGTGTCAAGCAAAAGGATCTGGCCAAGGCGGATATCAATGAGAAGATCTTTGACCGTCAGCAGGCCATTATCCTGTCGATGACGCCGAGAGAGCGGGCCAAGCCGGACATTTTGGCGGCATCCCGCAAACGCCGTATCGCTATGGGCGCGGGCGTGGAAGTAAGTGAAGTCAACCGACTGCTTAAACAGTATGAGCAGGCTCGGTCGATGATAAAAAGGCTTAACAAGAATCCCAATCTGCTCAAGGGTCTTCCCGGCATGAATGGGATGATGTAAGACAATTCTAATGTGGAGGTGAATCACAATGGCAGTAAAAATCAGACTCAGAAGAATGGGTGCAAAGAAGAATCCTTTCTATCGTATTGTGGTAGCAGATTCTCGTAGCCCTCGTGACGGCAGATTTATCGAAGAGATCGGCACCTATGATCCGACCAGAACTCCCTCGGCCGTCAATATCGACGCTGAGAAGGCGAAACAGTGGATCGCGAACGGCGCTCAGCCGACCGATACTGTAAAGGCCATGCTCAAAAAGAACGGCGTTCTGTAAAGGATGGTATCATGGAACAGTTATTGACGTATCTCACGAAGGCGCTTGTGGAGAATCCCGATGAGGTTTCGGTCACAAAGGTCTCGGAGAAAGAGGATACGACTACCTATCAGATCATGGTGGCCCCCTCTGACATGGGCAGAGTGATTGGTCGACAGGGTCGGATTGCGAAAGCCATCCGCTCGGTTGTCAAGTCTGCTGCCGCTAAGGACAATAAGAAAGTTATTGTCAATATAGGAGATTAAAAGGGGATATCACTATCCCCTTTTTCCTTTATCGGAGGAAGTATGGAACTTATTAAAGCCGGTAAAATTGTCAATACCCACGGCATTCGTGGTGATATAAAAATTG
>JAZNSU010000005.1:0-4802 GCA_045591385.1 Eubacteriales bacterium | reverse complement strand
CTTGCGACATGGCACTCTGTGAGCTTTGTCGACATTATGCTCGGCGCGGTAATTCCGGAGTATCTTTACAACCTTGCCGTTGTGCTTGTCACATATCCGATTCTTCATTGGCTTATGAGCGGTTAGTGACAGGGTTGCGCATGAAATGCGGTGTTACCTTTGATGAATTACACCCTTATTTTAACATATCCGAGATGAAAATACGGCTAAAGGAATTGTCAATGCATGCGCTTGTCAATATGACCGATAAGGGATTTGCTTTAACAGAACAGGGTTTTCGAGTATCCAATTCCATTATTTGTCGATTATCTGATTATTATAAAGGATAAGCATCATCCGATGCTTATCCTTTTACATTTTGGGCACACTAAGGCAAATGACGGGGGATTATTTATGAAAAAGAAACTAATTCTTATTGGATCTATCACAGGTATTGTAAATGGGTTACTGGGTGGGGGAGCCGGTATGCTATGCGTACCCTTATTACGAAAGATCTTACAGGATGATAAAGGCGCTCATGCCTATACGGTAGCAACGATACTGGCGGCCAGTTTGGTCAGTACCGCAATATATTGGTTATATGGGCATATTCAATTATCGAATTCGTGGCAATATGTTTTAGGTGGTGTGATTGCGGCACCTGTTGGTGTTTTTTTATTAAAAAAAGCGAAGCCATCCTTTATTCGGAAAAGCTTCGCTGTATTTATGATATATTGCGGATTGAGAATTTGTATTTATGGTTGATATTATAATTGGATTTCTTGTCGGTATACTGAGCAGCATGGGCTTTGGCGGGGGCTCGATCCTTTTGCTGTATTTGACTATGATCAAGCAAATGGATCAGCGGTCTGCTGCCGGAATGAATCTTATATTTTTTCTGCCCTGTGCGGCCTTGTCAACAATTTTATTTATCAAAAAGAAGGTTATAGAAAAATCTATTCTTATTCCGCTTATGCTATGTTCCTCCGTAGGGGCTGCCCTGGGAGCATGGATATCTATGGGAATTGATATCATGATTTTAAGGCGAGGATTTGGCGTTTTTCTGTTGGTTATGGGCGTAAAAGAATTGTTCAGTAAGACAAAGAATCCACATACGTCTGCAAAATAATAGTAGCGGCTAACGCATCCACACTTTCCTTGCGTTTTTTTCCTCTGGTATCGGTAAAATTCATAATATTATGCGCATAACTGCTGCTAAGGCGCTCATCGCTGAAGATGATCTCCACATCTATGTTTTTCTGCAATAAATTAGCAAAAAGACGTGTTTTCTCTGCTCGTACACCCTCGGTGCCGTCCATATTTAAAGGCAGTCCAAGTACGATTTTTTCGGCTTTTTCATTGCGTGCTATTTCAGCTGCCTTTTGTGCAGCACCTTCGATGGATTTATCTTTAATTGTGCCGACAGGTGTCACGATCGGACAAGTCGTATTTACGCGGGCAATACCGGTTCGTGAATCACCATAATCAATTCCAATAATAATCATGTTCTTATTATATTTTTTATCTGTATTTTTTGCAAGTATCTTTTTTATTTTTCTTTACAGATTTTAGTAAAAGGTGTATGATATAAAGAGAAACAAATAGAGGTATAATCGTGGATATTAAAGTAGGAGATATTGTCACAACGAAAAAACAACATCCATGCGGTAGCAATCGTTTTGAGGTTTTGCGAATCGGATTGGATTTTAAGCTTCGGTGTTGCGGATGTGGACATGAAATCATGATTCCTCGTATTAAAATCATGAAAAACATAAAAGGTGTAGAATGATCGATAAATTAAAAAAAATAGCAGATAAATTTAATGAAATTGACGAGAAATTATTGGATCCATCTATTGTTTGCAATCAGGAATTATATCGCAAACTCATGAAAGAAAGAAAAAACTTGGAGCCAATTGTCAATAAGTTTCATGATTATCAGTCGGTTTTAAATTCCTTTCAAGAAGCGGATCAATTACTGCAAACCGAACTGGATGCTGATTTCAAGCAAATGGTTACCGAAGAATATTTTTCAGCAAAAGAGAAATTACCTCAGCTGGAAAATGAACTGAAAATTTTACTGTTACCGAAAGATGAAGATGACGACAAGAGTGCCATTGTTGAGATTCGAGCTGGCGTAGGCGGGGAAGAGGCCATGTTGTTTGCCGGTGCATTATTCCGTATGTACAGCATGTATGCGGAAACACATGGATATAAAATCGACATTCTTTCTGAAAACAATACGGAACTTGGCGGTTATAAAGAGATTACCTTTCTTGTTGAGGGCGACGGCGTATATAGTCGTTTGAAGTTTGAGAGCGGTGCTCACCGAGTACAACGCGTGCCGGAAACAGAATCTTCCGGACGTATTCATACTTCAGCCGTTACAGTTGCTGTTCTACCTGAGGCTGATGATGTTACGATATTTATTGATCCTAAAGACATTGAAATTGACACGTTCCGTTCTTCGGGTGCCGGCGGTCAGCACGTTAATAAAACCTCATCGGCCATTCGTGTAACGCACAAGCCTACCGGTCTTGTTGTAGAATGTCAAGACGAAAGAAGTCAATTCAAAAATAAAGATAAGGCATTAAAGATTCTACGTTCCCGCCTTTATGATCAAAAACAAAAAGAGCAGGCTGACAAAATATCTGCGGCTCGGAAAGATCAGGTGGGGTCAGGGGATCGTAGTGAAAGAATTCGAACCTATAATTTCCCTCAAGGGCGCATTACTGATCACCGCATTGGAATGACGATTTATAAGTTGGAGTCCTTTATGAATGGGGAAATTGATGAAATTCTGGAAGCATTAATCGCCAATGCACAAGCAGAAAAACTAAAGGCTGACATTATATGAAGAACTACACGACCATAATTAAACTTCCCGATCAAGACACTATTCAGCAAGCGGCATCATTGATCCAAGCAGGGGAGATTATCGGCTTTCCCACCGAAACCGTATATGGGTTGGGGGCAAATGCAAAAAATGCAGAAGCCGTCCGACGGATCTTTCAGGCAAAGGGACGCCCGCAAGATAATCCGCTTATTGTCCATATTGCATCAATACAAGATATGTATCTATATGGCGAACAGATCAACGAGAAAGCACGATTATTAGCCGAAAAGTTTTGGCCCGGGCCATTGACGATTGTTGTAAAAAGTGCATCCTGCATCGCGAAAGAAGTAACGTGTGGGTTGGACACGGTTGGTTTGCGGTGTCCGGAAAATGAAATTGCGCGAGCCTTTATTGCTGCTTGCGGGTTGCCAATAGCGGCGCCGAGCGCTAATCGATCGGGTCGTCCAAGCCCAACAACAGCACAACACGTATTGGAAGATATGAACGGAAAAATTCCACTTATTCTCGATGGCGGCCCATGCTCTGTTGGGGTTGAAAGTACTGTTATTTCCATGGCAAATGACACACCGATTCTTTTGCGTCCCGGTATTATCAGCAGAGAAGCTATTGAAAGAGTTATCGGGCCGATAGCAATATCGCCTGCGATTGAGGCGCAATTACCGGATGATAGTCAAGTACAATCTCCGGGCATGAAATACCGACATTATGCCCCGAATTGTCCTCTTCATGTGATTGCCGGGAAAACTGATGATGTCCTGTCATATATCAGAAACCATGCAACAGAAACTAGCGGTATTTTATGCTTTGACGGCGAAGAGGATCTGTTTAGCTGTGGGCACATTATTAGCTTAGGGGATGCTAATAATGCCCATACACTTTCTCAGCATCTGTTCTCGGCATTGCGACAATTCGATGAGAGGCATGTAACACAAATCTATGCCAGACTTTGTCGCTGTGATGGTGAATTTTTGGGGGTTTACAATCGTCTACTAAAAGCATCCGGATTTTCCCGTATTGATGTATGAGGAGGCACTATGAAAAAAATCGGTCTTATTGGTGGTTCGGGTTGCGGTAAATCCTCTGTTGCAGATTATTTTGCAAGCCTTGGATTGGTACATATTGATTGCGATATCGTTGCCCGTGAGGTTGTAGAACCCGGCTCGCCATGTCTTGGGGAGCTTGTAGCCCATTTCGGCAATTCCATTCTACAGAATGACGGATCATTAAACCGAAAAAAACTAGCAGGGTTGGCCTTTTTATCTGCAGAACAAACAAAAAAACTGAATCAAATTACACATAAATATATTTTAGAACGAACCGAGCAATACATTCAAAATGCTACGCCTGCAAAAGGAATAATTATTGATGCTGCAGCATTAGCCGAAAGTGGATATTTAGATACCTGCGACTATGTAATTGCTGTTATTTGTCCGAGATGGAAACGGCTGCTTCGCATTATGCGACGGGATAATATTTCCTTTAAGCAGGCAAAACAGAGGATTTCGGCACAAAAAAATGATGATTTTTACTGTTCTTATGCGGATTTTATCATAAAGAATAATAAAAATTTTAAACATTTAACTGCACAAATACATTATATTTATAACAAGATTTTTGAATAACAGGAGATCATGAATTATGGAAAAAACATCTGGTGAAGTTTTACGGGAAAAACTTTTTTATGAGCCGAAAAACGGCTTTGATCGCATTACGCCTGACGAAGAAACTGCTGCATATTCCTATTGTACTGAATATAAGAATTTCTTAAATAAAGGGAAAACCGAGCGCGAGTGCGTAACCTACGCCATTGAACTTTTGGAAAAGAATGGCTTTAAATCGTTTACCTTCGGTGCTACCTATAAAGCCGGTGATAAGGTTTATTACAATAATCGTTCCTGTTCCATTATTTTTGCTATTATTGGCGCAGTTCCCATGAATCAAGGGGTAAATATTGCGGCGGCTCATAT
>JAZNSU010000004.1:0-14725 GCA_045591385.1 Eubacteriales bacterium | reverse complement strand
GGGCAATAGACACAGCCGTTGACACAGTAATTGGACAGGTACAACGGAGCAAAAATAACAATACGGTTGCCGTAGAATGCCAGTTTAATTTCCTCGGCAATTTTATAGATCTGCTCAATCTTTTCGGGAATCTCGCAGGCCAGCAAAACCGAGGCTTCCCGATGGGTCAGTCCTGCGCAGGTGTAGCCGGTTTCGCCCTTTTTAGGGCGGGCTTTTTCCAAAATGGCGTCAATCAGTTCCACATTATTCTTGTTTTCCTCGGCATAGGCGAGTGTGGCACGAATCTCGGCATCATCAATGAATTCATGGGCTAATAATGATTTGGGATTATACATAATTTACTCCTTACAATCGCCTCGGGCGGTGACAATTTCATACCCGATGGCGGACATTTTTTCGATTAACGTCTGTTTGCTTTGGGCCGATTCGGCGCCGTCGCTGACCTTATTATTATACAACTGATATTTCTTGCGCACGCTTGGAGGGGATAGATTCGGCATAACGACATTGGCGCCGGCCAGTATCCCCTTTTCCCGCCCCATCGGGTCGATTGAACCAAGAGCGGTGGTAGAGGGCAAGAGCAGATTGGGCTTAATCAATCGCAAAATGGAGAGCAGATAACAGGTCAGTTCCAGCGTTCCTGCCTTTTCTTTCCCGAATGGGGTATCGCTTTGGGGGATAAAAGGACCGATACCGCACATGGCAGGCTGAAATTCCTCAACAAATTTCAGATCAGCGGCCAAGTGGGCACTGGTCTGATTCGGCGAACCGACCATAAAGCCGCAACCCGTTTGATAACCGATCTCTTTAAGATCGTACAGGCAGCGCAGGCGGTTTTTCAATGTTAATTCCTTAGGATGGAGGGTGGCATAGTGGCTATCGGTGGCCGTTTCGTGGCGAAGCAAATACCGATCCGCGCCCGCATCAAACAGTTTTTGATAACTCTCACGGCTTCGCTCGCCCAAAGACAGGGTGACGGCGCAATCGGGGAAGCGGGTTTTGATTTCTTTAATCAAGGCACAGAGCCGCTCGTCGGTATAATAGGCATCCTCGCCGCCCTGCATAACAAAAGTGCGAAAGCCGAGGGCGTACCCTTCCTCACAACAGGCCAATATATCGGCTTCGCTCAATCGGTAGCGGGAGCAGTTTCCATTGGAACGGCGTATACCGCAATACAGACAATCGTTTTTGCAGTAATTGCTGATCTCGATAAGTCCTCGGATATAGACGGTATTGCCGTAGATGGCTTTTCGAACCGCCACGGCGCGCTTGGCCAGTTCCTGCGCCAAGGCAGGGGTGCGATAGTCGATCAACGCCTGATACTCGGACAGAGAGAGGGAATGGTGCCGCTCCAGTTTATCAATCAAGGCGATCATGATTTGGAACCTGCATAGGCGGTCTTAGCGCTCACGCCCGACAGCCGTCCGATCTTGCCCGACAGTGCCGAGATAATATCCTGCGGGGCATCGATGGCTACGCTGATGAGGTTGATGCCCTTTTCGCAATGGGGGATACCCATGCGACCGATGATATATTCGCCGTATTCATGCAACAGATGATTGAGCTCCATCACCGAGTCCCGTTCTTCCACGATCACGGCAATGACTGCGACTCTGGTTTCCATGCGTTCCTCCTACAATAAAAAACTGCGTCCCGAAAGACGCAGTAATATCCTTACCTTATATCGTCTTTCATCTCAAGTGTTACGTTTCGATGTCAGATTCTAATACCATTATAGTATAGATATGAAGTTTTGTCAAGATTAGAACACCGTGCGGCTCGTGTTCAATTCCCTTTCTTCAACTATAACAAAAGGCAGTACCCGATTGTTGGGTCTGACGGGAATCCGTCCGCTCTCGGTTTTGTCGACCGTCTTAGGTAAAGATGTGACGGGAAACGCTGCGCGCTCCGCTTCGCCGACCGCCCTTGGCGGTGCCCGGCTCAGCGTTCGGGCTCGCGACACGGCAATCGAATCGCCTTGCGCTTCGATTGCCTCAACGAACGACGGATCTTCGATCCGTGTTCGCTTCCCTTACATAGTCACACAGAAAAAAGTACATCCGTATGGATGCCCTTTTTCTGTGGAGCTGGTGACGGGAATCGAACCTGCAACCTGCTCATTACGAATGAGCTGCTCTGCCATTGACCCACACCAGCATCAAATGCTTATTTATTTTAACAAAAAACCGATTGCAGGTCAACACTTTTTGTGATATTATTTTTATAGAAACTATATTTTATTTTACAAGGAGGATAATAAAATGAATATTGTACTAAACGTAAAGGGAATGTCCTGCCCGCGTTGCTCCTCTCGCCTCAAAGGCGTACTGGAAGAAATGAATGGGGTTGCCTCCGCTGTGGTAGATCACGCCACCGGAACGGCCGCCGTTGACTATGATGACACAGTCGTGACCGTAGCCGATCTCAAAGGCGCGGTAGAAGATGCCGGATTTGATTGTGAATAAGAAAAAGGATTGAGCCGATCGGCTCAATCCTTTTTATCTTTTCAACTCAACAATCGTAACGCCCGAGTCGCCTTCCCCGTATTTGCCAAGGCGCATATTGGCCACATTGGGATGCAGGCGCAGAATATCCCACACGGCGCTGCGCAAGGCGCCTGTGCCTTTGCCGTGAACAATAGTAACGCTGGGAATGCCGGTCATCACGGCACGGTCGATAAACTGGATCACCTCGGGTTCCATTTCGGCCACCGTCATGCCCAGCACCTGAATCTCGCTACCGACACCTCGCTCGCTCTTGCTTGATGACATGGTAGGCATATAGGGCTTCTTTTCCTTGGGCGGTTTGATCAGCCGCACCGTGTCTACTTTAACATCAAAACTCATCGAGCCGGTACTGACACGAAGTTTGCCCTTTTTATCTGGCAATGTTACCACTTTAGCGGCGCGCGCTACGCCAACCACCTCCACGGTGTCACCGATCTTCAAGGGTCGGGGTAATTCGTACTCAGTTTTTTGCTCGCGAACGGGATCGATTTCGTCGTCCAGTTCCTTGAGGGCGGCGCGCGATTTATTCTTAAATTCGCCGACCTTCTGCTTGAAATCGGCGCGCTCTTTCTGTTTGATCAGGTCTTCCAGTTCGGCAATCACCGTGTCGATACGGCTACGTGCCGAGGATACTACGCGTTTGCCCTCGCCCCTGGCCTGTTCATAGTCGCGGTTGAGCTTTTCTTCCATTTCCCGCGCTTTAGTCTGGGCTTTGGCGTTGGCTTCTTTGGCTTCACGCAAAGCCGCTTCAGCCTCGTCACGCATCTTTTCGGTCTGTTGACGGTCACGGTCGATCCGAGCCAGCAACTCTTCAAAGGCAATATCATCGGCGGTCAGATGGGTGGCGGCCGACTCGATAATTTCGGGGGAAAGCCCCAATTTTTCTGAAATGGCAAAGGCGTTGCTCCGTCCCGGCATACCGGTAATCAACCGATAGGTGGGGCGCAAGGTGGCCACGTCAAATTCGCAGGACGCGTTCTTCACACCCGCCGTTTGCAGAGCATAGACCTTGAGTTCGGGATAGTGGGTCGTGCACAAAATCCGCGCGCCCTTTTTGCGGATATGCTCCAAAATGGCGACCGATAGCGCCGCACCCTCGACCGGGTCGGTGCCGGCGCACAGCTCGTCAAACAGGCACAGGGAGCGCCAGGTAACCTCATTGATAATGGAGATCACATTGGTCATGTGACCGCTGAAAGTCGAGAGCGACTGCTCGATGGATTGCTCGTCGCCCACGTCGCTGAAAATGCGGTCAAACACACAGGCTTTTGAGCCGTCGGCCACAGGAATCAGCAAACCCGCCGAGGCCATGCAACTGAGCAACCCCAGCGTCTTCAAAGAAACAGTCTTACCTCCGGTGTTGGGACCGGTGATAACAAGAGTATCGTACTCGTCACCCAAGGCAATATCGACAGCCACCACCCGATCGGCTGGGATGAGCGGATGACGGGCACGGCGCAATTCCACCACGCCGTCATCGTTAAGCGAGGGCTTCGAACCCCGCACCGCCACGGCATATTTGGCCTTGGCGAAATGAAAATCGAAGAACATTAAAATATCGTAATCTTCTTCCAACAGATCGTATTGGGAGGCGGCCAACGCCGAGAGATCCTGCAAAATGCGCTCGATCTCGTGCTGTTCCTTGCCCTCTAACAGACGAATTTCGTTGTTGGCCTCGACCACGGCCGATGGCTCAATAAACAGCGTTTGTCCCGATGCCGACACATCGTGCACCAGTCCGCTGACCTCACCCTTATGTTCCGCCTTAACCGGCACGACAAAGCGACCGGAACGCTGGGTAATGACCGGCTCCTGCAAAACTTTTTGATATTTATTGGAATGGATCAGTTTATTAAGCGCTTCCCGCACACGGCCGGAGGCGTTTTGTTTTTTGCGGCGGATGGCGTACAACTCATCCGAGGCGGTATCCAGCACCTCGCCCTCGGCATTAAAGGAACGGCGGATGCGGTCTTCCAACCCCTTTTCGGGGCGCAAACGGTCAAAATAATCGTCGAGCACGGTGACTTCCTCACCACGGTAGGTGCGCAGACGGCGGGCGGCATCGAGTACACGAGCCACGCTGTAAAGTTCTTGCGCGCTCAGCAACCCCGACACACGGATGCGACGGAACAGGTCGGCCAGATCAGGCAAGTGAGTCATGGTAAAGGTGCCCTTAAGATTATACAGGTGCAGAGCGGCCTCGGTATAGTCGAGCCACTCCTGCGCCGTGATCAAATCATCGGTAGGGCGCAGTTGTAAGCATCGGGCACGCCCGCCGTCGGTTTCGGCATGGTCGGCCAGATGTTCGGTGATCTTATCAAATTCGAGTAGTTTTAAACTTTTTTCGTCGGTCATATGTATCCTCAAAGAAGTGTTCTTAAAAATTCCAAGGTTTTGGGACGCAGGTCGGTTTGCGAGAGCAGATACCGCTCGGCAAAGGCGGCCAGTTCGGCCTGTGTTTCGGGCGTGGCCGCAAACGAGAAGATGCGCTCGATGGGCAAAGAAAAAATCTCACTTAGGGTATTAAGTGCCATTTGCGATAGCGGCACAACCGCTTCGCCAAGCGTGGGCACCGCCACACCTTGCACAAAATCAACACCCACGGCATCGTCGCAGGCCAAATCGGGCATATACCCCTCACAAGCCGCCACCCTTAGTTCAAAGACGCATTTGCAAAGAGCAGGGGAAAGTTTGAGTTTGGTCATGGCGTACAGGCTATTGAGCAAGACACGAAGCAACTCCTCGTCCCCCTCTCCCTCCTGCGCTACGGCGGCGGCAATCTCGGCCATATACTGGGCGCAGGCAAGAGCGGTGACATCGTTTCTCAGTTCAAAGAAGAGTTCCTTGATGTCGGCCGAATCGACCACGTAGCGGTCGGCCTGCTTAAAGAGGACGAAAGAGGCATAGCAAAACTGCCCCGATGCCGCACACAAGGCACTTTTGAGGGAGGCGGCGCCACGGGCGACCGCCGCCAATCGGCCATGCTCACGGGTGAGCAGCAGGAGCAGTTTACTATTCTTTCCGTTGTCGTAGGTGCGAAGAACGATCGCATCAGTTTTTATGTGCATCTTTTCCGCTTTCCGATCTCTGTTTCTCGGCCTGCTTATAGGATAAATAATCCGATACCCGACCGCTTTTTTCAAACTGTTTCCAAAGGTCTTTTTCCACGATATTCACCTCACACATAGTGTAGGCAAAAGCATGGAAAAAAGACAAGGTAAATTATTCTAAACCAAATCCCAGTGAGCGCAAAGCACGCGGATCATTGCGCCAATCGTCACGTACCTTGACCCAAGTTTGCAGATTGACTTTATAGCCGAAATAGCCCTCGATCTCTTTGCGTGCGGCAGTAGCGATCGCCTTAATCTTCTCACCGCCCTTGCCGATAATGATGGCTTTGTGGGACTCTTTTTCGCAGATGATATTGACATCAATATCAATCACATCATTCTCCCGCTGCCCCATGCGGTAGACCTCAACCGCCACACCGTGAGGCACTTCCTCGGACAGGGAGAGCAAGATCTTTTCTCGAATGATCTCGGCACAATATTCGCCGTCGCCCGTCTCGGTAGTCATATCCTCGGGATAATAGGCAATGCCCTCGGGAATGAGTTTCCACAACTCTTTTTCCAGTATGCCTAATCCTTTTTTGTTGCGGGCGCTCATGGGCACGACCGCATCAAAATCGTGCAAGGCAGAGAAGACGGCAATCGTTTCCATGATCTTGGGCTTGTCCTTGACCAGATCCACTTTATTGATGACCAAAATACTCTTTTGTCCGGCGGCCTTGATCCCCTTGATGATCTTCTCCTCTAACGGCGACACGCCCTTTTTGACATTGATCACCAAGATGACCACATCAGTATCGGCGGTGGCCTCGTTGGCCGTCTTGTTCATGGTTTGTCCCAAGGCATTATGGGGGGTGTGCACGCCGGGGGTATCAATGAAAACAACCTGACGGTCGCCCTCGGTGCGGATGCCGACCACCTTGCCACGCGTGGTTTGGGAGCGGGGAGATACGATGGCCAGTTTTTCCCCCATCAACGCATTGAGTAGGGTAGATTTGCCGACATTGGGTAGCCCGACAATGGATACAAAGCCCGAATATTTAATCTCCACTTTTAACCTCCAGCCCCATGCGGCGCATGACCTCGGTCTGTTTATTTCTCATGATTTTTTCGTCCAGTTCGCTATCCACATGGTCATAACCGAGCAGATGCAAAATACTATGGCAGGTCAGATACGCCAGTTCCCGATCAAAACCGTGACCGAAAGTATCGGCCTGCTCCTTGGCACGGCGGGCGCAGAGCACCACATCGCCCAGCAACACCACACCCGTATCCAGATCGGTCGTGCCGTCGGGGAAGGAGAGCACGTCGGTAACGGCATCCACGTTGCGGAACTGCCCGTTGAGTTCACGAATCTTGCTTTCATCCACAACCGCTACCGACACTTCGCAGGTGCGGTCAAACTCCTCTAAGAGCAGCGTTTCGTTAATCGCCTCCCGAATGACCTTTTTTTCGTTAGCGCCAATGGGCATATCTTTTTGTTCGTTGACAAATCCGACGGTTACTTTCATTTGTTTTTTCTCGCTTTCGCTTTCTCGTATTTTTCGTAGGCATCAATAATTTGCTGAACCAGCGGATGCCGCACTACATCTTTACTGCTTAGGTGCCGAACGGCGATTCCCTCAATGCCCGACAACACCTTGACCGCCTCGGTCAAACCCGAGGGGGTAGAATGGGGCAGGTCGGTCTGGGTACTGTCGCCGGTGATGACCACTTTAGAATTAAACCCGAAACGGGTGACAAACATTTTCATCTGTTCGGGTGTGGTATTTTGCGCCTCATCTAGGATAATAAAACTATCGTCCAGTGTACGCCCGCGCATATAGGCCAAGGGCGCTACCTCAATCGCTCCCTTTTCCACATAGCGGCGGTAGTTCTCGCCGCCGAGCATTTCCATAAGCGCATCGTTAAGCGGGCGCAGATAGGGATCGACCTTTTCCTGCAGATCACCCGGCAGAAAGCCGAGTTTCTCCCCCGCTTCGACGGCCGGACGGGTAATGATGATGCGTTGCACCTGTTTGTTGCGCAAAGCCCGCACCGCCAGCGCCACGGCCAAATAGGTTTTACCCGTACCGGCGGGGCCGACGGCTAAGGTTACGGTAGAACCGTTGATGGCATCGACATACTCCTGCTGACCTTGGGTCTTAGCCTTGACGGGTTTGCCCGAGGCGGTGATAAAAATGCAGTCGCTATCCAAAAACTTCAGATACCCATCGGCCTTATCGGCCACCATATCGGTAACATAGTTGACCTGCTGTTCTTCGATATCGCCCTTGCCCGCCATCACCGACAACGCGCGAATGGCCTGCATGGCCGCTTCCACGGCCGCCGCCTCGCCCGTTACCTTCAGTTCCTCGCCGCGGTTGACGACAACGACACCGAATTTCTCTTCAATTTTTCGGATGTTGGCATCCCCTGCTCCGAAGATATCGGCGGCACGGGAGGCGCTGATCGACATGCTTTGCTCCAAAAATGTATACTTCCTTTCATTCAATAGGCACCGATAGGGCGATGTCCCGTTCCCGTACATATTCGCCCACTGCGACAGCCTTGCCGTCCTGATGGGTGATCTCCTTTCGGATACGGACAAACTCACAACCGAAAAACTCCCGCCACTCCTGCATTTCCAGCATTTGCTCGGCGGCCGTCTGTGCCTGCTCGGCCGATACCGTTACCGTGATCTCCTCTTTTTCATAATAGGTATGGGTGATCACCGACAGCGGAAGAATAAATTCCCCGATATGGGCATCGGTTACCGTTTCTATCTTATCATAAATAGCATACGAAATTCCACCCCCAAAATACAAATTTATTGAAAAATTAAAGATCTTGAGGGTAAATTTTCGTCGGATCTTCCCTGTACGCCGACACTCCACCGTCTGATAGGGCATTTCAACCCGTAATGTCTGGGACGTTCGGGCGTACACATGCCCGCTCGCGTGCACGGTGCGGATGCCCGCCGTTTCCGAATCAAAGATGCCCGATACCAGCAGTTCTCCTGCCTGTACCGCATCGCCCGCCTGCACCACGGGCAAGCCCTCTTTGACCATCATGTATGTGATCACGCCGTCACAATCGGCCACCAGATTACAGGGATCGGTGGAGAGCATTTCGGGTTTGGGCTTTTCGTAGACAACCTGCACTTGTGCCACGCTCCCTTTGAAAACCACCGACAAAAAGGAGAGTCCCAGATCACTCCCCAACACTTTTGACTCCAGCGCATCGGCATCCACGCTTCCGCGCCAACACCCCTCAAATAATCCCTCATTCTTAAGGGCAGACAACAGTGCGTCCCGATCCTGCACCTCGCCCTCAAAACGGATGCTCCACACAAAGCCCGACATCAAGAAAACAAAGATAACCGCCAGCATTGCCCCGATGGCCAAGCCCCATCGTTTGCGGTATTTCCATACGGTTTTGGGTAAGCCACCTTTATCGAGGATGGCAATATGTACCCCTGCCATACGGCGGGCGGTGCGGATCTTACGAAACTGCCGTCGTGGCAGGGTCAGTTCCATTCGTCCCTCTTCGGTACGGCACATCTCATAGGGTTGTAGCCCTTGTTGGATGAGCACATTATAAAAACGCTCGGCAAAGTCCCCACTCACCGACAAACGGACCCAGCCGCGCACATAACGAATCCCTTTCATGTCATTCTCCGAAAGTTATACTTTGAATCTGCCCCGACACCGAAGCACAGGTGGGGGTCAGGTGTTCTAAAGTCAGTTCGGTACCGCTGACCGAGAGCACCGTCTTTTTCAGCGCCAATTTCACCAAACATTCGTCGTAGATAAGCACCCCGCAACACCCGTCCACGATCATGTCATGGGTGCCGTGCAACTCGATTTGCGGTTCCTGCCCGACAATGGTAGACGGCAGATCGGGAAACAGTTTTCTTTTTTTCACCGCATATCCCTCCTTTTCTAAAAGTCTATGCGCATGAATAGATTGTTAGCAGAAAGGAAGGATAAGAAATGCTGAAAAAATTTGTGACCGTCTTGCTGATTGCCGCCTTTGTCTTTGCCTTGCTGCTCATGCCCGAACGCTTTTCCGTGGCGGTGAGTGGGGGACTGCGGCTGTGCCTGCAATCGGTGGTACCCGCTTTGTTTTTATTTTTATGCACCGCCGAACTGATCCGTTCTCTGCGGCTGTTTGGGCGTTTCACGCGCCGTTTCGGGCGCTTGCTCCGCCCGTTGCATCTGCCGCCCACCGTGATGCCCTGCCTGATTTTGGGAGCTGTTTGCGGGTTTCCCATCGGCGCAAAAGAGATCTGTGCCGCACGGCAGGAAAAGTCGCTTACCGAGCGGCAGGCTGCCTATGCCCTGTCTTTGTGCTCGGGGGCATCCCCCGCCTTTTTGGCCGCCTTTGTCGGGGCGCGCCTGTTCGGCAAGCCGGCTCTCGGCATCTTAATTTGGGGCATTTCCCTCTTGTCCTCTTTGCTGGTCAACGGCGCCCTTTGCCGCAAGGCATTGCAAGGGCAACCAACGACGGGACGGTTCTCAGCCATGACCGAGATGCCGCCCCTCTTTCCCGCTCTCCTATCCTCCATCAAAAATGCGGGGCGCACGCTGGCCTCCATTTGTTCGCTCATCCTCTTTTTCTCCTCGGTCTGTTCGGTACTGGCGGGGCTTTTCCCCATGCTTAATAGCAACCTTTCGGCTTTTTTATTCGGGCTGATCGAGATGACGGGCGGGATTGCCTTTTTGTCTTCTCCCTCGCCCTTATCGGCCTCCCTGTGTGCGGGGCTAACCACTTTCGGCGGGCTGTCTATTACCGCCCAGACTCTGCTTTTTGCCAAGCAAGCACGCCTCTCCATACGCCCTTATCTGCTGGGGCGCACCCTGTCGGCACTCCTGTCTGCCACCCTTTCTTTTGTGGTATTTTTCTCGATTTCGGGTACATACTAAGGAAAAAGAAGGTGATTTTCCATGAATCTGGAAGAAAACATAACACGCATTACCACAACCATCGGCAACGACCCCACGTTGCGCATTCGCCGTTTTACTGTGTCAGCACCCTTTAAGGGGGTGGCCTGTGCAGTACTCTATTTTGACGGTATGATCAATAACGATTTTGTCAGCGAAAATATCATCCGCCCTTGTCTGGAGGCCGATCTGTCATGGGCAGGCAAAGCGTTGCATCTGCTGTTGGCACAGTATCTCAATGCAGGAGAGGTGCGGGAAAGCGTATCCTTAGATGACCAGATCTTTGCCCTCAATTCGGGAGACGCTTTGCTTTTGTGTGAGGGCGAATCGGCGGTAGCCGTGATTGGCGCCAAGGGCTTTTTGTTCCGTAGCGTGACCGAACCGATCAACGAAAAAGCATCGGCAGGCCCCCGAGAGGGTTTTATTGAGCCGATTATGTTTAACCTTGCCCTGCTGCGCCGACGGATTAAATCCCCCAAACTGCGGCTAAAAATGATCACCATTGAGAATGTGACCAAGCAAATGGCCTGCCTGTGCTACATCGACGGGGTGGCCGATGCCCGTGTGATACTGGAACTGGAAAAACGCCTGCAAAAATTACAGCATCGGGATGCCATCGACATGGCGGTACTGGCCGAATCCTTAAAGGACAACCCCTTCTCCCCCTTTCGCACCGCCGCCTTAACCGAGCGGCCCGACACGGCCGCTTCCAAATTGGCCGAGGGCCGGGTGGGTTTATTGCTCGACGGTAGTCCCATGATGTTGACAGTACCCTTTTTCTTTGTGGAATATTTCCACAGTCCCGACGACTATTACCAGAACTATTTAGTGGCCTCTTTTGCCCGCGTTCTGCGCTTTTTTTGCTTCTATCTTTCGGTCAGCGTGCCGGCATTGTATGTGGCGCTGGTACTCTATCACCAGGAGATCATGCCCACTCAACTGCTCATTTCCATTGCCACGGCACGGTCGGGCGTGCCCTTTCCGCTATTGTTGGAAACGTTGTTATTACTCGTTGCCTTTGATGTGCTTCGGGATGCATCCTATCGAATGTCCCCCGCTCTCGGACAATCGCTCTCCATTGTGGGGGCGCTGATCCTGGGCGAGGCCAGCGTATCGGCACGGCTGGTATCGGCACCGCTGGTCATCGTGACGGCGCTGACCGGCATTGCGGGGCTGATCAATCCGCAACTCAAATCGGTCTCGGTCTTTTTCCGATACGGCCTGCTTCTGGCGGCCGCTGTGGGCGGGATCTATGCCGTTATTTTCGGCATTTGCGGCATTACGCTATGGCTCTGCACCACCGATTCTTTCGGACTTCCATTCTCCGACTATCTGTTCCCCGATAAGAAAGGGGCGGCACGGGATACACTGGTGCGAGTTCCGTGGTCGAAACTTCGTCAACATTCCCTGACCGGAGGGCGTGACTATGACGAGGATTAAAGCCGCGCTTGTTTGTGTGGGTTTACTTTTGAGTTTGGTCGGGTGTTCCTCGGAGATTGAAAATTATGCCATTATTGCAGGAGCCGCGCTGGATACGTCCGACAAGGGACTGGAACTGACGGTAGAGGTGGCCGATGTATCCTCGGGCAGTGCCGAGAGCAGCGGAGAATCGATCCGTTTTACCGCTGCCGGATCGGACATTGCCGAGGCACAAAAGGCTCTGGAACGGCATATGGGCAAGCCTCTGTATTGGGATCACGCATCGGTCATCGTTCTATCGCGTGATCTGTGCCGACAAGGAGTAGACACCGCCGTAACATGGATCATGTCCTCCCAAGCGGTGCGCATCTCAGTGCCCTTGATCGTGAGTACCGACTCGGCCAAAGATTTGCTCTCGGCCTCGTTAGATCCGTTTAAAACCACCGCCTTCGGACTTCGCAGTATGCTTGATAATAACGCCGACCGCGGCATCGGCATTGCTCTGCCCGTCTACCAACTCTATAACCGCCTGCACGATCAGAGCGGATGCGCATTGTTGCCGCTGATGACAGTGGAAGAAGACAAACCCGTGCTCATCGGCAGCGCCATAATAGAAAAGGATCGCTATGTCGACTCCCTCTCCGTCAACCAGACACAGATTTATTCTCTGCTCACCCGTTCGGTCGATTCGGCTCTGCTCTCCATCGGGAATGTAACTATGCGCACGGCACGCACCGGCAGTGATATTTCCTATAAAAACGAGCGGGTGTCTTTCCGTTTTCGCATCCAAGGCGTGCTCGACCAAGGGTATCTGCCGGAGGGAGAAAATCCGGTACAAGCCTTAGCCCAAAACCTGACCGAACAGGCGCAGGATCTCTTGGATTTTTCCCGCGCGATGGACTGCGATTTTTTGGGGCTGAACAATGCCATTTATCGGGCAGAGCCTCATGATTTTTCCCGTCGGGCGGTAGCCGACATACCCGTTGATTTTTATCCCGATATTCACATTTATGATTATGGGCAGGCACAATAATGTATAAGTTGATTTATGTAGCAATTTTTGCCGTACTGGCGGCGCTGGATTGGCGCACGGTGCGGGGACGAACAAACCCCGTTTTATATTTCACGCTCTTTGCGGCAGCGGCCGCATTGGCGGTGCTGTCAGTATGGTTTGTGCAAGACTTTTCGTTAGCGAGGTTGTTTTCATGAAAGAAAAGATCTCCAATTTATCTCTTTTTACCTTAATTTTTTTAACCACTACCGCCACCACCCTCATGCTGGGCATGAGCGATTCGGTGGGCACATCGTCCTTTTTGGCCGTGCCCATCGGGGCGGTATTGGCTTTGCCTTTGTATCTGATCCTCATTCGGGTGCGGCGGCTCTATCCCGATAAAAGCCTGGGACAGTTGATTCTTTATCTTTACGGCAACACCTTCGGACGGGTCATTTGCGGTATATACGCCCTGTTTGCTCTCTTTACCGGCGCTATGCTGACGGGATATCTGACCCGTTTTATCTCCTTTACAGGCGAAAATCAGCAGGTAGCCGCCGCCTTTTCCCTCTTTTTCTTGATGGCTGTCTATCTGGGGGCGCGGGTGCGGTTGGGCGCTTCGGCACGCCTGTCCCGCCTGCTCTTCCCCGCCGCCGCCGTGATTTTACTGCTGAGTCTGCTTTTGTGTCTGGTCAAATTTGACCCCTCAGCCATTACGCCGCTCTTTGACCGTTCCTTGGGAGATTTTGCGCTGGCCGGCACCTCCCTGTTGCTCTTTCCCTTTTGTCAGGTGGTACTGGTTCTTCCCTTTATCTTTCGATCCAAAACCTCAAAAGTAGCCAAGCCCCTGCTTTGGGGGTTGGGGCTTTCGGGGCTTATCATCACCTTAGCCTATCTCGGCACGGCGGGGGTCTTGGGCGAATCGAGCATGGATAAACTTAACTATCCCTATTACATGGCCTTATCGGTACTCGATATTACCTCTTTCTTTCAGCGCATTGAGGTTCTGCTCTCCATTCATTTTGTGCTGGCCATGTTGGTCAAAGGCATGGCCTGCGTCATCTTTTCCTGCCGTGCCGCCGCCCGCGCTCTCCTTGTGCCCCATCCCCGCACCCTATCCGCTCCCATCGCCGCCTTAACGCTGGGGCTGAGCCTAATGCTTTTCTCAACTACCGAAGAAATGTTTGATCTGATGAACCTCTACCCCTTTCTTATGGCACCCTTTGTGCTGATCTTCCCTATCGTTACCTATTTTGTAGCCGTTGCAAAAAAGCGTTGAAACTTTCCCCTTTTTTCGGTATACTGATATTACGATAAGCAAGAGAGGCTTGGATGATGAAAACAAAATTCGCATTTTTTGATGTAGATAAAACCTTATTACGCGGCGACAGCCTGTTCGCCTTCTACCGCTTTGGGCTGAAACTTCGGCCGTGGTGCGCCCTTTGGATCCCTGTTATGACATTGACCGCCCCGCTTATGGCCATAAAAATTTTGCCTATCGAATGGTTTAAAGCCATGTTTTACGCGCCGATTCCCGCCATGGATGAGATACATTTAGAAGAATTTTTTGATAGAAAACTGATGAAACGCCGCATCCCCCGCAGTTGGGAAGCCCTCTTGCAAGCCAAAAAAGATGGCTATCATATTTTGCTCGTTTCGGCCTCACCCGAGGCCTACATACGCCCCTTTTTAAAGCGTGGGTTGTGCGACGGTCTGTTGGCCTCGCCTCTGAAAGTCAAGAAAAACGGTCGCTACTCCCCCCTACCCGACGGCAAAAACTGCGCCGGAGCCGAAAAGGTGCGCCGTATCAACACC
>JAZNSU010000003.1:0-26882 GCA_045591385.1 Eubacteriales bacterium | reverse complement strand
GAGGAGCAGGAACACACCTATAAATCGGAGTTTTCCCCTAAATTTCATGCCAAGAGCGTGGCCATCCGCCGTGCTCTCTATCATAACTGTCTCGTACTGCTCTCCTCGGCTACGCCCAGTGTGGACAGCCGTTATCTGGCGCAAAAAGAGAAGTACCGCTTCCACATCCTGCAGGGGCGGTTTAACGGCGCGGGTGCCCCGCCCACGAAACTTGTGGATATGCGGCGGGAATTGCGGGACGGCAATTCCTCCATCTTCTCCCGCGACCTGCAAAAAGAACTAGCCGAAAATCTGGCGCGCGGCGAGCAGAGCATTTTATTTATTAACCGTCGGGGCTTTCATACCTTTATTTCCTGCCGTTCCTGCGGCTACGCCTTAAGTTGTCCCAACTGCTCGATCGGCATGACCTATCACATAAAAAACAATCGACTCATGTGCCACTATTGCGGACACAGCGAGCCGGTTCCTACCGTCTGTCCCGAATGCGGGAGTGAGCACATTCGCTTCTTCGGCACCGGCACTCAGCGTGCCGAGATGGAACTGCAAGCCCTCTTTCCGCAGGCACGCATCCTGCGCATGGATGCCGACACGACCGCCGGACGACTGGCGCACGAACAACTGCTGGCTCAGTTTGATTCGGGGCAGTACGACATCCTGCTCGGCACCCAGATGGTGACCAAAGGGTTGGACTTTCCCAAAGTGACCTTGGTCGGCATCCTAGCCGCCGATGCCTCGCTCTATAGCGACGATTACCGTGCCGGGGAGCGCACCTTTTCGCTGATCACGCAGGTTATTGGTCGCGCGGGGCGCAGTGCTCTGCCCGGACGAGCCCTGATCCAGACCTACAGCCCCGAACATGAACTGCTCTCGCTGGGGCTGGCACAGGACTACGACGGGTTCTACGATCGGGAGATCGCTTTGCGAAAAATGATGCTCTATCCCCCCTATTCCGATCTGTGCCAGCTGATCTTCAGCGGCGAAGACCCGAAGGAAACGCTGGATGCCGCTGATCGGTTTAAGGAGCAGTTGATGGAAAAGATGACCGAAGGGAAACTGCCCATGTCGGGCATCGGCCCTGCCCCCTGCCGCATGGCGAAAGTCGGCGGGCGATACCGCTTCCGCCTGCTCATCAAATGCCGTGCCAATGCCGCTTTTCGTGCAATACTGCGGAAGGTTTTGGAAGATATGAAGACAAACAAAGGCGTTCGGATTGATGCCGACATCAATCCCTATACCTTACAATAAGGAGTGTACTATGGCTACCAGAAAGATCGTAAAACGCGGAGACGAGGTGCTGACCAAAGTCTGCCGTCCCGTCGAAAACTTTGATAAAAAATTACACGCCTTGCTCGACGACATGGCGCAAACGATGTATAAGGCGAACGGCGTAGGACTGGCCGCCCCGCAGGTGGGGATGTTGCGCCGCCTGTTTGTGGTCGATATCGGCGAGGGGCTAATTGAATGTATCAACCCTCAGATCATCGAAACTGAGGGCGAACAGGAGAACACCGAGGGGTGCCTCAGTTGCCCCGGCATGATTGCGCTGACCCGTCGCCCCGAGCGCTTGGTCATTCAGGCGCAAGACCGCTATGGCAAAGCCTACACCTTGGAGGCTGAGGGTTTCTTGGCTCAAGCGCTTTCCCATGAAAACGATCATCTGGATGGCAAGACCATCTATGAAACGGCTGTGCGTATGCTCTCCAAGGAGGAGTACGAGCAGTTGTTGGAGGGGCAGAAATGAGAATTCTGTATATGGGTACGCCCGACTTTGCGGTACTGCCCCTGCAAGCGCTGATCGATGCGGGGCATGAGGTGTGCGCCGTCATCACCCAACCCGATAAGCCGACGGGGCGCGGCTATAAAATGACCCCGCCGCCCGTCAAGGTTGCGGCCTTGGAAGCGGGCATCCCCGTCTATCAGCCTGAAACTCTCAGAAACAACGCCATTGCCGATCTACTGAAAGAACTTTCTCCCGAACTGATCGCCGTGGCCGCTTACGGCAAGATCTTGCCCGAATATGTGCTGAATTTCCCCAAATACGGCTGCATCAATGTGCACGCTTCTCTCCTGCCCAAGTACCGCGGTGCGGCGCCCATCAACCGCTGTATCATGGAGGGCGAAACCGAAACGGGCGTCACCATCATGTATATGGAAAAGGGGCTGGACACGGGCGATATGCTCGCCAAATGCTCCACCGCCATTACCGACGAGGACAATGCTGAATCCCTGCACGATCGCTTGGCCGCCATGGGCGCTAAACTGTTAGTGCAGACCTTGGATCGGCTGGGTGAGATTACGCCCATCAAACAGGACGATGCCGCCCACACCTACGCGCCCATGATCGACAAAAGCGATTGCCGCATTGATTTTACCAAGTCGGCACGCGAAGTGTTCAACCACATCCGCGGTCTCTCGCCTTTCCCCGGTGCCTTTACGATACTCGACGGCAAGGTGCTGAAGGTCTACGCTTCGGCGATTGTGTCGGGGCAAGGCACGCCCGCCACCGTCATGGAAGGCGAGGGATTAACCGTTGCCTGCGGCGAGGGCGCTGTGCGTTTGACGGTGATCAAGCCCGAAGGAAAAAAATCCATGACGGATAGTCAGTACCTCAACGGACATCCTATAGAAAAAGGAGTGGTACTCGAATGACACCATTATTTTATATGCCGGGATACTATTATTTTGATCCCTATGCCCTGCTTCTCATGTTGCCCGCCCTGATCCTATCCATCTGGGCGCAGTTCAAGGTCAACAGCACCTATAAGAAATTTTCTCAGATCGCCTCCCGCCGTGGACGGACGGCTATGGACGTCTGCCGCCAGATTCTCAACGACAACGGTCTGCACAACATCGGGCTGGAAACAGTAGAGGGCAATCTCTCCGACCATTACGATCCCAAGGCGGGCGTGATTCGCCTCTCCCGTGGGGTAGCCGAATCGACCTCGGTTGCAGCCCTTGGCATTGCCGCTCATGAAGCGGGACACGCCATCCAATACAATGTGGGATACTTCCCCATCAAACTGCGCACCGCCATTATTCCCGTGACCCAGATCGGCTCATCCATCGCCCCTCTGCTTTTGCTTGCGGGTCTGCTCTTTTCCTATCAACCGCTAATCCTGTGGGGCATCGCCGCCTTTTCACTTATGCTGGTCTTCCAGTTGGTGACCTTGCCTGTCGAATTTAACGCCTCCCGCCGCGCTCTGCAAACGCTGGATGGCATGAATATGCTCGAT
Organism: Eubacteriales bacterium; assembly: GCA_045591385.1. Classification (GTDB taxonomy): domain Bacteria; phylum Bacillota; class Clostridia; order Oscillospirales; family UMGS1783; genus CAKSHC01. The sequence goes on along the minus strand of JAZNSU010000003.1, from coordinate 23,649 downwards.
GATGACGAATTAAAAGGCACCCGCAAGGTGCTCTCGGCCGCTGCCATGACCTATGTGGCCGCCATGCTCGTATCCCTAACGCAGGTGCTTCGTCTGTTATTGATGTTTAATCGGAGAAGAGATTGATGGACAACGCACGCTCCCTTGCCGTGCGCTCGTTGATCGAAACCAATGAGCACGGCGCCTATTCCAATTTAGAGCTCAAACGCACCCTCGGCCGCAGCGATCTGTCGGTCGGGGGCCGTGCCCTTTATAAGCAACTGTATTTCGGCACCTTGGAGCGCCTGCGTTTGCTCGATCATTGTCTGGCAAAAGTCAGCAAAATGAAACTGAACAAAATGTCCCCTCTCATTCTTAACACCTTGCGTATCGGCGCGTATGGGCTGTATTTTACCGATTTCCCCGCCGCCAAAACGGTCAACGAAACGGTGGCGATTCTTCGTAAAAAAGCACAGGGCGCCACAGGGCTTGCCAATGCCATCCTGCGCAACCTGCCGCCCCTGTCCGACGATCTTGCGCCCGCCGTGCGCTATAGTGTATCCGACGAGATTTACGCGCTGCTGCATCAGACCTTAGGCGAGCAAACCGACGCCTTTTTGGAACAGGCTCTCACCCCTGCCCCCATCACGGCACGGGTCAACACCTGCCGCACAACGGCACAGAACTTAATACATACCTTGGCCGAGCAAGGCGTAACTGCATGGGAAACCGATCTGCCAAACGCGCTGCACCTCTCTTTATCCTCGGCATTGGAAACCCTCCCCGCCTATCGGGATGGATTATTTCATCTGCAAGGGCTTTCTTCCCAATCGGCTGTGGCTCTGCTTGACCCGAAACCGAATGAAGTCATGCTCGATCTGTGCTGTGCCCCCGGCGGCAAGGCGTTTACCGCCGCCCAATATATGCAAAACCGCGGTCGGATCTACGGCTTTGATCTGCACGAACATCGGGTAGAACTGATCCGCGCCGGCGCGGCGCGGCTGGGACTGTCCTGCATCACCGCTACCGCCGCCGACGCCACCACTCCCTTGAATGTGCCACAAGCCGATGTCATATTAGCCGATGTCCCCTGCTCGGCCTTGGGACAACTTTCCCGCCGTCCCGAACTGCGCTACCGCAATCCCGACACCGCTTCATTGACAACCGTACAGGCGGCCATTCTTGAAAATGCCGCTCAATATCTCAAAGCGGGCGGGCGGATGCTCTACTCGACCTGCACGCTGAATATGGAGGAAAACCGCGGCGTGCGTAATCGGTTTTTAGCCCATCACCCCGAATTTACGGCCGTCAGCGAGGTCATGCCGACCGACCCGCACGACGGATTTTATATGACACTACTGAAAAAGGAACGCTCATGAACGATATTAAGAGTATGACCTATGAGGAACTGACCGAATTTGTCGTTTCGGGCGGTTTCCCGCGTTTTCGTGCCGATCAATTATACCGTCATCTGGCACGGGGCATGGCTACCTTTGAGGACATTCCCAACCTGCCCCGCCCTCTCATCGACTGGTTGCGCCAAAATGCGACCCTCACTTCTTTCCAAATTGTAAATAAATACTGCTCAGCACTTGACGGAACGGTCAAATATCTAGTAAAATTAGATAATGAGGCTTATGTGGAATGTGTGGTCATGGACTATAAACACGGACTTTCCGTCTGCCTGTCCACCCAAGTCGGCTGCCGCATGGGTTGTGCCTTCTGCGCCTCCACCATCGGCGGGCGGGAACGGGATATGACGGCCGGCGAAATTCGTGATCAATACCTGTTTCTCTCCCAAGATATGGGACGGCGCATTGACTCGATCGTGCTCATGGGCATGGGTGAACCGCTGGACAATTTTGAAAACGTCCTGCGCTTTATCCGCCTGATCAATGACAAGCGCGGGGTCAATCTCTCCACCCGCCACATTGCCCTCTCCACCTGCGGGCTCGTGCCCCGCATCCGGCAGTTGGCTAAGGAGAAATTAGGCATTGCCTTGGCGGTGTCGCTCCATGCGCCCAACGATGAATTGCGCCGCCAAATCATGCCGGTGGCTCGCACCTACCCCCTGCCCGATCTGATCGCCGCCTGCGTGGATTATGAACGTCAAACCGGACGGCGGATCACCTTTGAATATACCTTAATCAAGGGTTTTAACGATTCCCCCGCCTGCGCCAAACAACTGATTACTTTGTTAAAACCGCTCAAAAACCGCCATGTTAACCTCATCAGCGTGAACCCTGTGGAGGGGCGGGAGTTTGAGCGTTGCACCCAGCAAGACATTTTTGCATTTCAGAAACTGCTGAGCGCCGGGCAGATTAACGCCACGGTACGACGCACCATGGGGAGCGATATCTCAGGCTCCTGCGGTCAGCTCAAGAGACAAGAAAGGTCGTGAAATCTATGCGCATCGTCGGTATGACCGACAAAGGTATGGTCCGTGCCGAAAATCAGGACACCTTTGTTCATGGGTCATTATCGAACAATACCGTCTACGCCGCCGTGCTCGACGGCATGGGCGGCGCCAAAGCCGGACAATTCGCCAGTACCCTGGCCGCCGAAACCTTTGTTGCGGCGCTCACCGAAAATCCGTCCGCCATCGAAGAAAACCCCGCTACCGAACTGCATGCATTACTCGGTCGGGTCAACAAGGCGGTATATGACAAGGCCACCGGTCATATCGAATATGACGGGATGGGCACCACCTTTGTGGGTTGCGTGCTCACCGACGGCATCGGCATCATCGCCAACATCGGCGATAGCCGCGCCTACCTTATTGACAACGAAACCTGCAAAGCGATCACTCAAGACCATTCGATCGTGGCGGCCTTGGTGGAGTTGGGCGAGATCACGGCCGATGAGGCGCGTGTCCACCCTCAGCGCAACATCATCACCCGTGCCATCGGTACCGATGACGGCGTGGAAGCCGACCTGTATCCCGTGGATGTGAACGGGAAGGTTCTGCTGCTGTGCTCCGACGGTCTGCACGGCTATTTTACTCCCGAGGAATTGGGCGACACTGTCCGCCGACTTAACCCCGAAGAGGCTTGCCGCACCTTGATCGAGGAAGCCTGCAAGCGGGGCGGTCGGGATAATATCACCGTCATTATCATGGATGCAAGGAGTTAAAAAAAAGATGGATCGTTATACCGGAACTATATTGAAAGACCGTTTTGTACTGGAAGATATCGTTGGCAGCGGCGGCATGGCCATCGTCTACCGCGCCACCGATCGCGTGACGGGTAATACCGTGGCCGTGAAGATCCTCAAAGAGGAGTTTGTGTCGGACGAACAGTTCCGCCGCCGTTTCCTCAATGAGTCCCGCGCCATTTCCATGCTGCGCCATCGCAACATCGTCAGCGTGATCGATTTTGATTTTGAGGGCAACCTACAATACATTGTTATGGAATATGTGGACGGCATTACCCTAAAAGACTTTATCCGTTCCCAGAAGATCATTCCCGCCAATATTGCCATTAAGGTGACTATGCAGATCCTCTCGGCGCTCCAGCACGCCCATGAGCGCGGGGTCATCCATCGGGATATCAAACCGCAGAATATCATGATCTTATACGACGGCACCATCAAGGTCATGGACTTCGGCATCGCCCGCATCAATAAGTTTGAAACGGTGACCATGACCGACAAAGCCATCGGCACCGTCTACTACATCTCCCCCGAACAGGCGCGGGGCGAGCATACCGACGAGAGAAGCGATATCTATTCCATCGGCGTTATGCTCTATGAAATGCTCACGGGTGAAATGCCCTTTGACGGCGATACGCCCGTCAATGTGGCCATCAAGCAGATCCAGTCGGCGGCCACCCGCCCCCGCTCGATCAACCGTTCCATTCCCGTGGGACTCGAGCAGATCGTCATGCGCTCGATGATGAAGACCCCCGATAACCGCTATCCCAACGCCGCGGACATGATCACCGATCTGAAAAAGGTGCTTGCCGATAACACTGTGGTGTTTGACTATGATCTGGAAGAAGACCTGCCTACCGGCGAGGTAACGGTTAACCCCGAAAAGAAGGAAAAATTCTGGACCAAGAATAATATCATCGCCCTGTTCTCGGGCATCGGCGCAGGGCTTATCGTCATCGCTCTGATCGTTGTGCTCTTCTTTGCCGGCGGCGGTGGCGGTACTGCCTCTTCCTCGACCTCGACCATTGAGGTGCCTAACTTTGTCGGTAAACTGTACTCGACCGTAGAAAAGGATCCGGCGGTCAGCGATATTACCATCACCGCCAAGGAAGAATACAACGCCGATTATGACGAGGGGTATATCTTTGAGCAGTCGATCGCCGGCGGCACGCAGGTACAGTCGGGTACCGAGGTGATCGTGAAAGTATCCCTCGGCTCCAAAACAATCACCGTGCCCAACATCGTGGAAAGCGAGCTGGAAAGCGCCACTGCTGTTCTTGAAAAAATGGGCATCGAATATCAGATCATTAAGCAGAAAAATGACGATGTGGCCGAAAACCACGTCATCCGCACCATGCCCGCTGCCGACGAGGAGATCAGCGAGGGCAAGACCCTCTTTGTCTATGTATCGACCGGCAGCGACACGGTAAAGGTCGAGGTGCCCGAGTGCATCGGTCAGGATAAAAATACCGCCATCATGCTCCTCTCGGCTGCCAACCTCACCTATCAGATCATTGACGAGGAATACAGCGACACCTACAAGGCCGGCGTGGTGGTCAACCAGTCGATCCAACACGGCACGGAAGTAGAAGAGGGACGCGAGATCCTGCTGATCATCTCCAAAGGCCCCAACCCCAGCGCCGAATCCACCCCCGAGGACACGGAGGAATAACCGATGGAAGGCTTGGTAACCCGAAGCCTCGGCGGCTTTTATAACGTTACCTGCGGCGGCGTGGTTTACGAAAGTAAGCCACGCGGCCTTTTTCGCAAGGAAAAAACCATTATTACCGTCGGCGATCGAGTCACTTTCACTCCACAGGAAAAAGATCTGGCGGTGATCGAAAGCCTACATCCGCGGCGTAACCTCTTTGTACGCCCGCCCATATCCAACCTCGATCGGCTCTTTATCGTGATTGCCGCCGCCGATCCCGCGCCCGATCTCTTTTTTGCCGATAAATTGACGGTCATCGCCCGCCATGCACAGGTTTCGCCCATCCTTGTCATCAACAAATGCGATCTGGCCGACAGCGGTGCCATTGCCGATATCTATCGACAGGCCGGCTTCCCCGTCATTGTGGCCAACGGCAAGACAGGCGAGGGTACACAGGAAATATTAGACATGGCGCAAGAAGGTATCAGTGCATTAGCCGGTTTTTCGGGCGTGGGCAAGTCCAGCCTGCTCTCCCACCTGTTGCCGCACAAACTGGAAACGGGCGATGTCTCCCGAAAACTGGGACGCGGTCGTCATACCACCCGCCATGTCGAACTCTTTGCCGTCGGTAACGGCTTTTTTGCTGATACCCCCGGCTTCTCTTCCTTGGAACTGACCGAGCAATCGACCATGCGCCTGCCCGATCTGGCCGACGCCTTCCCTGAGTTTGCTCCCTATCTGGACGATTGTCGCTTCACCAACTGCGCCCACCTCAAGGAAAAGGGGTGCGCCATCCTTGATGCCGTCGCCCGCGGAGCGATCGCACCCTCGCGCCATGCCTCTTATTGCCAACTGTATGAGCAACTCAAAGCTATCCCCGATTGGCAGAAATAAAAAACGACAAATTTAAACACTTTTTCAAAAATGAGAATATGCAAATTGAAAAAAGCGGTTGATTTTTCACCGCTTTTTTCTTATAATAACTATGGAAATTTTATGTGGTGAGGAAATCTATGGAAATTATGCAACTGATCGGCAGTCTGATTTGGCTGTTGGCGGGTGTCGGCATCTTCATCGTCGGCATGAATTTTATGAGTGAAGCGCTGGAGAAAAGCGCGGGTGAAGGCATGAAACGCATGCTGGGCCGCATCAGCAACAACCGCTTTTCGGGTGTTGGTATCGGCGCCGGCGTTACCGCCATCATCCAAAGTTCTTCTGCCACCTCGGTCATGGTCATCGGTCTGGTCAATGCCGGCGTTATGACCTTGATGCAAGCCACTCCCATTATCATGGGCGCCAATATCGGTACCACCATCACCGGCGTTCTGGTAGCTTTGAAAAACGACTACTTTAATATGCTCATGTACCTGCTGACCTTTGCCGGCGTTATGATGGGCTTTTTCAAAAAGGAAAAAATCAAGATTGCCGGCCTGTTATGCGGGGGCTTAGGCATGATCTTTGTCGGGCTTAACATTATGAGTAGCGAAGAGGCTTTCGGCAATCCAATGGTCGAAACGATGTTCCAAAACATCTTTGCCGCTATCGACTTCCCCCTGTTGCTGATCTTGGTCGGCGTCATCTTTACCGCCTTGATCCAGAGTTCCTCAGCCGCCACGGGTGTAGTCATCACCATGGTTGGCACGGGTGTTCTGCCGCTGGATCTGGCCCTGTTTATCGTGCTGGGCGCCAATATCGGTACCTGCGTTACCGCCCTACTGGCCTCGGCGGGCGCACAGGCTAATGCCAAGCGTGTGGCGTTGATCCACTTCACCTTTAATGTCATCGGCACCGTCATTTTCACCGCTATTGTGTGGATATTCAAAGAACCGATAGTAAACCTGCTGGTTTCCCTGTTCCCCGGCAATGATCCCATGTCCTTGCAGATGCGGGTATCGGTCTTCCACGTCATCTTCAATGTGTCTACCACCTGCGTCCTGCTACCCTTTGTTTCTCAACTGGTCAAATATTCCTGCAAGGTCATTCCGGATAAGAAGACGACCGAGTCGCCCCTGTCGCTTAAATATATCGACGATCGTCTGCTGACCATGCCGTCGGTAGCGCTGATGCAGGTGAAAAAGGAAATGGATCATATGTTCGATCTGGTGAAACAAAACGTCTCCATGGCCTTTGATGCCGTACAGCGCGAGGACTCGTCCAAAGGGGATACCGTTACCGCCAACGAGTCGGTGATCAACTTCACCAACAGCGACCTGACCCGCTTTTTGATCAAACTGTCTGCCGTGGTGGAACAGAGCGACGAATTTGTCATCGGCTCCTATTTCCATGTGCTCAACGACTTGGAGCGTATCGGCGACCATGCCAAGAATTTTCACGAGATTGCAGACGAAATGGCCACCAAAAAGATCTCCTTCTCCGATACAGCCAAAGCGGACATCGGGAAAATACAGGATAAGATCCTACAAATGATCACCATCGCCAAAGATGCCTTCGATCATCACAATACCGCCGACCTGACTGAGTTGGCCGAACTGGAAGACCAGATCGACGCCGCCAAACAGGAACTGACTGCTGCCCATTTCGCCCGCCTGATCGAGGGCAACTGCAGTGTCGATGTCAGCCCCTATTACACCTCCACCATCTCCGGTCTGGAACGCGTGGCCGACCATCTGGTCAACGTCGGCTACAGTATCGTAAGCCCCGTCGGCTCCCAAAAAGACCTATAAAAAAAGACGCTTTCGTTTGAAAGCGTCTTTTCTTCTTACAGGCGGGAAATATGCACAATATCGGTGTTCTTGAGTCCCTTGAGGGATGCCGTGTAAATGGCCAGATCCCCTTGCTTGACCAATCCCGTTTCCTTGGCCTTCTTGGCCGCCACACGGAACAGCGATTCCACATCGTACTGCTCGTCACACTCGATGGGCCGCACACCCCATGTCAGGTTTAACTGGCGGCAGACCTTGGAATTTAAGCAAGGTGCAATGACCGAACAACCGGGACGATAGGAGGAAATCAGCCGCGCCGTGTACCCCGATCGGGTAACGGTGATGATAGCATCCACCTCCATCATAAAGGAAGCCAGTGTAGCGCAGTTAGACACCGCGTTGGGAATATCCTGATGCAACTCCAGACTGTTTCGCTGGAACCGTTGCTTATAATCAATACTGTTCTCGGTCGCCTCGGCAATCTCGGCCATGGCCATCACACTCTCTACCGGATAGTCGCCCGCAGCGCTCTCACCCGATAGCATGATGGCCGTTGTGCCGTCGTATACCGCGTTGGCAATATCCGAGATCTCGGCACGGGTCGGGCGCGGATTGTGTACCATGCTCTCGAGCATCTGGGTCGCCGTAATGACGTGCTTGCCCGTACGATAGCAGGATTCAATGATCTGCTTTTGAATGGCCGGCAATTCGCAATAGCGCACCTCAACACCCAGGTCACCGCGTGCCACCATAATGCCGTCCGACACCTCAATGATCTCCTGTAAATTGCTCACCCCTCGGGTGTTCTCGATCTTGGAGATAATCTGAATGTTGCTGCCGCCGTTTTGGTTGAGAAAACGGCGCAATTCGAGCACATCGTCAGCACGCCGCACAAAAGATGCCGCAATAAAATCAACATCCTGCTCAATGCCAAACAAAATATCGGCACGGTCGGTGTCCGACATATAAGGCATATCCACATCCACGTTCGGAATGTTTAGGCTCTTGCGGTCCTTGAGCACCCCACCGTTTAAGGCACGGCAGGTCACCACACCGTCTTCCACCTTTTCCACGTCAAAGGCGATCAGCCCGTCATCCACTAAAATGCGGTTGCCCACCTGTACGTTCTTGTCTAAATCGGGAAATGTCAGGCAAGCGCCCGTGTTATCGCCGTCTTCTTCTCCGCGGCGAAAAGCAAACAACTGCCCCTCTTGGATCTCCGCCTTACCGCCCTTGAAATGACGCAGGCGAATCTCCGGCCCCTTAGTATCCAGCAAAATAGCCGTGTGCAGGTTGTGCTTTTTACGCAACTCCTTCACCCGATCCATACGCACCTTGTGCTCGGGATGGGTGCCGTGACTGAAGTTGAACCGCGCGCAATCCATACCCGACAACATCAGCCGTTCCAATACATTGTTCTTATCGACCGCAGGGCCGAGTGTGCAGATGATTTTAGTCTTTCTCATGATCCTTTGCCTCTTGGTTTTTTGTATTATGTATAATTGTAACACAATAAAAAAGGGATGACAAGATTAGTTTCCCATTTTTTCTAACAAATATAAAGGGGGGTAAAGAAAACCTTTGCCCCCCCCCCGCATTTCATTTATAAAATATGCATAAATCCTTAAGCGTACAGTTCTCACAATCGGGCTTTCGCGCCTGTCACACCGCCCGCCCATGATAGATCAGCCGATGGCAAAACATCAGCCTCTCATCCTTGGGAATGAGCACCGACAACTCCCGTTCCACAACCACCGGATCGTCACTCTTGGTCAGCCCAAATCGGTTGGCCAGACGGATACAATGGGTGTCGGCCACGATCCCCTGATCGTTGTATACCACACCCAGCACCAGATTGGCCGTCTTACGTCCCACACCGGGCAATCCCAAAAGTTTCTCCATCGTGTCGGGGACTTTGCCGTCGAACTTCTCGCACAGCACACGTCCCAACCCGATCAGATTTTTCGCCTTATTTTTATAAAACCCGCAGGAACGGATGATGTCCTCAACCTCACTCTGGTCGGCATCCCGATACTCCTCTGGCGTTTTATACTTGGCAAACAGATCCTTGGTCACGATATTCACCCGCTCATCCGTGCATTGCGCCGACAGGCAGGTGGCCGCCACCAGTTCCAACTCATTCTCAAAATCGAGCGAGCATTTGGCATCGGGGTACAGTGTCGCCAACCGCTCGATCAGTTCTTTCGCCTTTTGCTTCTTGGTCATGCTTTCACTTCCTTTCCTCCATTATACACCCAAACCCACCGTTATTCAATATATATATTTTGGTATGGTTTTCCAAAAGCAAATTTGTGAGATTTGTCAATAGACAACGCAGGAAGAATGTGGTATAATAAAGACATAAAAACAGAAAGAGAGTGATTCCCATGTACACGGATGAGCACGACCAGCACGACCCCGCCCATCCGGCGGGTACAAACAACTAAACAAAGGAGATTTATTATGAAAACCATTAAAAAACTGTTCGTACTGCTATTGAGCTTAACCATTGCTTTTTCCTGTTTTTCTTTTGCGAACGCCACTGATTTAGAAACTTCTAATAAAAGTGCGTTTGAACAACTCTGCGATGATCTGTACGGCAATCCTGACAGCTACACAATTTATAATCGGGAGAACGTTGATATTACTCTCTCTTATTACAATCACACCAGCCTATGGTACCACAATGGTGACATAAACTCAATATTAACCTATTACATTGAAAATGTGGGTAGCATAGTTAAATACGAATCAGTCGCACGAGGATCATATCAAACAGTTTCAACATCTCACGTGTTTTATAGAGAAGTAAATCCACCCTCTATGAACAATTATGATATTGTATGCACGTTAACTGGACGCCTCACATATAACATTAACACCGGAAAAATTTCTTCGGCTAGTTCAACATTATCGCTTGACCATGTCGACATAGGCGGTCTTATCAGTGCAGCACTGCATAATGTGTCCACATCGGCCACTATCTCCACCGATAAGTATTCTGTACTGTTCGGATGTCAATTTTATATAAAGACAACCAGATCTATTCCTATTGTTGGTGAAATTGCTGGCAATCAGGAAGAAATTACTGGTCCCTACTCCTATTCCTTTAGAGGTTATGGAGAATAATAATGAAGAAATACCGAAATATTCTCTATATAATCTCTACGCAATGCATATGTACTCTTGCTGTTGTCATTCTAAATTGGCTTTACTCAATATATTTTCAACTTAATATTGCAAAATTTCTAGATCTATTTTCAAATTGCATATATACTCTAGGCTATTTTCTTGTCCTAATGTTCATTGTTTATTGTGTTACTATCTATAATGGATTTTTGAAACGATTGTGTCTAACACAGGGATATCTTTTTCTCTATGTTATAATCAATCTAATCGGGCAGGTTGTCCTTGGGCGGCTGAAATTTCTCGGATTTTATCCCATCGCCTTAACCGAATGGATGATGTTTACCGCCTTTTTCTTCCTGTTCCTCGGTTTCCACCGTCTATTTCTACACAACAAAACCTAACGCAAAAACCACCCGATCGGGTGGTTTTTTGTGCTTCATGGCCGCAAGGCCGCTTCATTCTTCATGTACCGCCGGTGCGCTTCATTTCTTAATCTTATCCCAGTAGGCTTTAGTCGCCTGTTCTAATTTATTGTCCCCATACTCGTAATATACGGTATCTTTCAAGGTATCGGGCAGATACTGCTGCTTAACCCAATTATTGGGGTGACCGTGCGGATAGACATAGGTCTGCCCATGCCCCAATTTCTTGGCGCCCTCATAATGGGCGTCCTGCAAATTGCTCGGCACGGCCGAATAGTTGCCGCCGGCCACGTCGGCCATGGCGGCATCAATGGCGCAAATACCCGAATTGGACTTAGGTGCCGTGGCTACCATAATGACGGCATCGGCCAGCGGAATCCGTGCCTCGGGCAGTCCCAGTTGCAAGGCCGAATCTACCGCCGCCTTGCAATAGATCAAGGCGTTCGGGTAAGCCAACCCCACGTCCTCAGCCGCCGTCACCAAAAGCCTGCGGCAGACCGAAAGCAGGTCACCCGCGCTGAGCAAGCGCGCCAGATAATGCAGCGCCGCATTCTCGTCCGAGCCCCGCAAGGACTTCTGAAAGGCCGAGAGCAGATCATAATGATAATCGCTGTCCCGATCGTATTTCACCGCGCTGGTCTGTGCCGCCTGCCGTGCCATCTCCATATCAATAAAGATTTTCTTCTGCCCCGGTTTAGCCATGCACAGCAACTCCACCGCATTGATGGACTTGCGCACATCCCCCGCACAGGACGCGCATACATAATCAAAGGCTTCCTGCTCAAACTCCACCGTAAAGTCCCGCTCCTTGGCCAGAGCCGCCACCGCACGGCGTACCGCCTTGGCAATCTCCTCCCGCGGCACGGGCTTAAATTCAAAGACGGTGCAACGGGAAAGCAGCGCGTTATAAACGTAAAAATAGGGGTTCTCGGTCGTCGAAGCAATCAGGGTAATCTTGCCGTTTTCCACAAACTCTAAAAGCGACTGCTGCTGTTTTTTGTTAAAATACTGGATCTCGTCCAAATACAGCAAAATCCCCTCAGGAGCGAGCATGGTATCGGTCTCCTCGATGATCGCCTTGACATCCGAAAGGGAGGCATTGGTGGCGTTGAGCCGATGCAGGCGCTTGCCGGAGGCGGCGGCCAAAATATTGGCCGTCGTCGTTTTTCCGGTGCCCGAAGGCCCGTAGAAGATCATATTGGGCAGATCGCCCGACTCGGCGATCTTGCGCAGCAGTTTGCCCTCTCCCAAGATATGCCGCTGTCCGTAAACTTCGTCCAGCGTGGTGGGGCGCAACCGATCGGCAAGCGGTGTAGCCATCGTCTTCTCCTTAATAGAGCGGATATTTATCTGTCAACTTAGTGACCTCGGCACGAATATAGTCGGCCTGATTCTCAAAGTTGGTCGCCGCCAGCCAGATGAGTTTGGCAATGATGCGGAAATCGTCCTCTTTGAGCCCACGGGTGGTAGCGGCAGCCGTGCCGACACGAATACCCGAAGTAATGAACGGACTCTGAGTGTCAAAGGGCACCGAGTTCTTATTCACCGTAATGAACACTTCATCCAGCCGATGTTCGAGTTCCTTACCGGTCACGCCGATGTTGCGCAAATCAATCAACACCAAATGGTTATCGGTACCACCCGAAACGAGGTTGAAGCCGAGTTTGACCATCTCATCCGCCATGGCAGCGCAGTTGGCCACGATCTGCTTGGCATACGCCTTAAATTCGGGTTGCAATGCCTCACCAAAGGCCACGCCTTTGGCGGCGATCACGTGCATGAGCGGACCGCCCTGCGTGCCGGGGAAAATGGCCTTGTCAATGGCCTTGGCCAGTTCCTGCTTGCACAGGATCATACCGCCGCGAGGCCCACGCAAAGTCTTATGGGTGGTCGTAGTTACGACATCCGCATAGGGTACGGGCGAGGGATGCACTCCCGCCGCTACCAAACCGGCAATATGCGCCATATCCACCATGTGATAGGCGCCCACTTTTTTGGCAATCTTGTAGATTCTCTCAAAATCAATCACACGGGGATAGGCCGATGCACCCGAAATGATCATCTTCGGCTTGCACTCCATGGCAATGCGCTCCATCTCATCATAATCAATACATCCCGTTTCCTCATTAACCCCGTACGGCACAATGTTGTACTGCAAGCCTGAGAAGTTGACGGGCGAACCGTGGGTCAGATGCCCGCCGTGTGCCAGATTCATACCCATAACGGTATCCCCCGGTTTACACAGGGCGACATATACCGCATGATTGGCCTGCGCACCCGAGTGGGGTTGAACGTTGGCGTGCTCAGCACCGAACAGTTCGCAAGCACGCTCACGGGCAATATTTTCACACACATCGACACATTGGCAACCGCCGTAATACCGATGAGCGGGATAGCCCTCGGCATACTTATTGGTCAGTGGCGAACCCATAGCCGCCATCACGGCAGGCGATACAAAGTTCTCGCTGGCGATCAATTCAATGTTGCGACGCTGACGGGATAACTCGTCTTTCATGGCCGCCGCCATCGTCGGGTCAAACTGTGCGATAAAATCCAGATTCTTGTCCATTCTTTTTCGATTCCTTTCGGTTTTTCATAACATCTTATTATACACAGATTACAGCTTCATTGTCAAGGAGATGCGGTTCTTCTTTTCGTCCACGCCCAGCACCTTTACCTTGACCACATCGCCTACCTTCAGCACCTCTAAGGGATGCTTAATATACTTGTTGGTAATCTGCGAAATATGCACCAAGCCGTCCTGATGCACACCAATATCCACAAAAGCGCCAAAGTCCACACAGTTGCGCACCGTGCCCGTCAGTTCCATGCCCTCTTTAAGATCTTTCATCTCCAGCACATCGCTGCGCAAAATGGGTGAGGGCAGATCCTCACGGGGATCCCGCCCCGGCTTGACCAACTCGTCAATGATGTCCCGCAAGGTCGGCTCCCCTACCCCGATCTCTTTAGCAATGGCGGCAATGCCCTTGCCCTCGGCACGGGTCTTCAAATCAGAAAACCCGCCCTTTTTTAAGTCGGATTTTTGATAGCCACACACCGTCAGAAGCGCCTGTGCCGCTCCGTAGCTTTCGGGGTGCACAAAGGTGCGGTCAAGAATATTCTCACTCTCAGGCACGTGCAGGAAACCCGCCGCCTGCTCAAACACTTTTTTACCCAGTTTGGGTACTTTTAAGAGGGACTTTCTATCCTTAAATTCGCCGTTTTCCTCGCGGTAGGCCACAATATTCTTGGCCACGCCCGCATTCACGCCAGCCACACGGGACAGGAGCGGAGCAGAGGCGGTGTTGAGATCCACACCAACCGCATTAACGCAATCCACCACCACGCCCGTCAGCGTTTCGCCCAGTTTGTTTTGCGGCATATCGTGCTGATACTGCCCCACGCCGATCGCCTTGGGCTCAATTTTAACCAGTTCCGCCAGCGGATCCTGCAACCGTCGGGCGATGGATACCGCACTGCGCTGGGTCACGTCAAAATCGGGGAACTCCTCGGCGCCCAATTTACTGGCCGAATAGACCGACGCCCCCGCCTCATTGACGATGACGTAGTGGACGTCCAAGCCGTTGTTCTTGATCATGTCAGCCACAAACTGCTCACTCTCACGGGACGCCGTGCCGTTGCCGATGGAAATGACATTCACCCCGTATTTTTTGATCAGCGCCAGTAATTTCTTTTCGGCTTCCTCAATTCGCTTTTGCGGCGGCGTGGGATACACCACCGTCGTATCCAATACCGCACCTGTGGCATCCACAACGGCAATCTTGCAGCCCGTGCGGTAGGCGGGGTCAAGCCCCATCACCACCATGCCCTTGATGGGCGGTTGCATCAGCAAACTTTTTAAGTTCGCACCAAATACACGGATAGCCCCGTCGGCGGCACGCTCGGTCAGTGTTGAGCGAATTTCCCGCTCGATCGACGGGAAGATCAATCGGGTATAGGCATCCTCAGCCGCCGCTTTTACGAGCGTCCCACAGGCATTATTCTTTTTAACAAAGGCATCGGTCAATATCTTCAATGCTCGATCCTCATCCACCTTGAGCGAAACCTTGAGAAATTCTTCCTTTTCTCCGCGGTCGAGCGCCAGCACGCGATGCCCCGCCATTTTTTTGACAGGCTCGGCAAACTCGTAGTACATCCGATAGGTGCTGTCCTCGTCTTTGGCGGCACAGGATTCGATTACACCCTCGCCCAGCGCCAACGCACGCAGCAACGCGCGGGTCTGAGGCGTGTCCGATATCGACTCGGCTATGATATCGCAAGCCCCTGCCAGCGCATCCTCCACTGTTTCCACCTGCTCATTTAAGAACTCGACCGCCTTCTCCGCAGGCTCGCCCACCTCTTGGGATAATATCCAATCGGCCAACGGCTCCAAGCCCTTTTCCTTAGCCATGCTCGCACGGGTGCGCCGCTTGGGGCGGTAAGGGCGGTAAATGTCTTCCAACTCCGACAAAATCTTGGCACCATCGAGCATCGCCTCGATCTCCGGCGTCATCTTGCCCTGCTCGTCGATCGCCGCCCGGATCTCCTCTTTGCGCTTCTCAAAAGAGCGCAGATAAGTCAGCCTCTGCTCAAACTGGCGCAAAATTTCATCATCCATACCCCCCGTCACCTCTTTGCGGTAACGGGAAATAAAGGGAACGGTATTCCCCTCATCCAACAGTCCGGCCGCCGCCTCTACCTGCGACACCGTCAAACTCAATTCCTTACTTAATGCCTCAAAAATATTCATAATTGGCTCCCTGTTTTTTCTTCATTATACCACAATTCCCCGCAAAAGAAAAGAGATATGCACCTGAAAACAGGTGCATACCCTTATACTTTTATAATCGATTCAATGAACTCTTTGATCCGCGGATCATCGGGCTTATCAAAGATTTCTTCGGGCGTGCCGTATCCCAGCACCCCGCCGTCAGCCATAAACAAAATCTTATCGGCCACTTCTCTGGCAAACCCCATCTCGTGGGTCACAATCACCATCGTCATGCGCTGGTCATGCAGTTTGCGCATAACGCCCAGCACCTCGGCCGTCAACTGCGGATCGAGCGCCGAGGTCGGCTCATCAAATAACAACACTTCGGGATTGCGCATCAACGCACGGGCGATCGCCACACGCTGTGCCTGCCCGCCCGACAGTTCACTCGGCTTGGCATCGGCCTTGTCTGCCAATCCCACCATATCCAGCAGTTCCATGCCCCGCGCCTTGGCCTGCGCCCGCTCTTCCTTGCTCACCGTTACCGGCGAGGCAATCAGGTTGCCCAGCACACTCATGTGCGGGAATAGATTGAAATTCTGGAACACCATCCCCATGCAGGCGCATACCTGACGGGACTGCCGATCCTTACCGTATGTCCCGTCTTCTACCAACGGCTCACCCTGTATCAGTACCGTGCCGCCGTCGGCCTTTTCCAGGTTGATCAGGCAACGGAGCATCGTCGACTTGCCGGCGCCCGACGGTCCGATAATGGCCACCGTTTCGCCCTGCTCCACCGAGAACTTCACCCCGTCAAAGACGTGTAAATCCCCAAAACGCTTCGATAAATCGGTTACTTCTATCATCTTCATTTCATTCACCTCAATACCGATACTTCTTCTCTAAATAGCGGAACAACCGTGTCAGCACCGTGTTCATCAGTAAATAGAACACCGCCGCCACCGCATAGGCCGTCGCATCCACTTCCCGATTGACCGCACTCTTGGCAAAATACAAAATCTCGGTCACGCCGATCGCCGTCACCAACGCCGTGTCCTTGACTAAAGTAATACACTCGTTGGATACGCTCGGCAAGGTCACCCGCAGCATTTGCGGAATAACAATTTTATACTGGGTCTGCCAGGTCGAAAATCCTAGCACCCGCGCCGCTTCGTATTGCCCCTTATCAATCGAAAGCAATCCCCCGCGGAAAATTTCACAGAAATAGGCCGTGTAGTTGAGCACAAAGGCCACGCAAGCCGCCGGAAACCGATCCAGCACCAGAAATTCTCCGATCCACGGAATAAAGGGCAACCCGTAGTAAATAAAGAACAGTTGCAGAAGCAGCGGCGTACCCCGAAGCAACCACACATACACCCCTGTGATGCCCCGCACAATGGCAAACCGACTGCGCCGCAAATAACTCATGGCAAACCCCAACGGCATCGAAAGGATCGCCGTAATACAAAACAGCCCCAGCGTGTATTTCACACCGCCAAGCAACGATTGGCACAATTCTAACATCTAATACACCAATACTGCCCGCCAAATGTAGGCGGGCAGTACCCTTTTCCACTTGATTATTCGGTCTCGATCAGGTAACGGCCGACGATCTCGTCAACCACCATCGCATCCACACGACCGGCCTTCAGATCTAAATAGCAGGTCACGTTATCTTCATACTCGATAACCTCGCCCACCTTTTCATAAACCGCATTACCCTGCAAGGCTTCCAGCGCCGAAGAACCTTTCTGCAAACCAACCTTCTTGCCTTCCAGTGCCGCCACTGTCTGAATATCCGAACCCTCGGGCACAATCACGATCTGCGCATTGGCCACATAGGCTTTGGGGATGAACATGGCCTCGACACGCGCATCGGTAATGGTCATGCCATTCCAGATGCAGTCGATCTTGCCGCCGTCCAGTTCCATCTCCTTGGAATCCCAGTTGATGGGCTGCTTCACAAGGGTCACGCCCAATCTCTTGCAAACTTCCTCGGCCAAGTCAATGTCAAAGCCGACAATTTCATTATTCTCATCGGTAAAGCCCATCGGCGGAAAAGAAGCATCCAATCCCAGTACGAGCTGTCCCTTATCCTTGATCTTCTGCAGCGACTGATCACCGCCGGGAGCAGTCGTATCCTCAATATAGGTATCATACTTCTTGATGATGTCCTCACCAAACCACTTCTTGCTGATCTCGGCCGCCGTACCGTCGTCGATCATCTCGTCGAGGGCTCCGTACACCGCCATACCCAGCGCAATATCATCCTTGCGGAAACCAATGCCGTATTCCTCGGCCGCCAGTTTGTCTTCCAGCACCACATAAGTCTTCTCGGTATTCGTTGTGGCACCGCCGCCACATCCCACAACCGTCAGCAGCATCAGCGCCGCCAAAATTATTGCTACTACCTTTTTCATCTCTGTTTCTCCTTTTTCTTTGAGGTGTTCTTATTATATGCTTTATTGTGGTAAAGTGCTACCATGAAAAAAGAATAAAAACCTGCGATTTTCCTTACTTTTCCAAGTCTTTCTTTTATTTACTCTGTTTTTCATAGAATTGCTGAATTTTTCTCATTTTTTGTTTTACACTATCTAAGGAGGTGACGAAAGTGAGTCCGAAAGAACTTCTTTATATGGAAGACGCATTGGGGCGCATACAGTTTTTGCGTCAAAAATGCAACGAATATCAGTCGCAGGTATCCAACGAACAGTTAAAGGGCCTGCTTACGCGAATCGAAAACGAGCAGTGCTCGCTGTTTAACCAGTTTTACGGACAGTTGTAAGGAGGAAACCATGAACGATCAATTCATGATGGAGGACGTACTGACCACCCTCAAAAACCAGATCGACCTGTTTTCGCACGGTACCGTTGAGTCCTCAACCGCAGGCGTGCACAACACATTCCACGACGCACTGTGCAAGGCCTCACAGCAGCAGAATGAGGTTTACAATGCCATGGCGGCCATGGGCTGGTACCCGTCCACACAGGCCGAACAGCAACAAATCGAGCAGGTCAAGCAAAAATATTCCCAGCCCTGCTAAAAAAGAGGAGTCATTCGACTCCTCTTTTCTTATGTGTAATTTTCTGCCAGATAGGAAACAAGATCTGCCGTGTCAGCTTCGTACCATTGCCCTTCAAATTTAACTTTACCCTCTGTCACAATCAAATAGATCTGTACTCCGTCTTGCTCAAAGGTCAGATCATACATCTTCACACCGGCCGAACCTGCTTCATCCGTCTCTTTCAGTTCCAGCATATTCAGCATATCCACCACCGGATCTATGCGAGTGGGATTATTACTACTGCTGGAGATCCCTGCCGCCCCGTACCATATGTTAGTCGGTTCGGTAAGTCCAAACAGTTTTTCTCCCGTCGTTTTCCCTGCACATCCGCATATTCCCATAACAAGCAACAGGGCAAGCACCAACGCCACAATCTTCTTCATAACAAGCTCCTTTTTAGGAAAAATCTTTCTCCAGTTGCTGTAGCAACCGTGACGTGTCCGCCTCATACCACTGATCGTTATACAGAACCATATTCCCATTCACAATAATCTTCACGTAAACAACTTGATAGGATGATGAATCTACCTGAGCGCCACTATACTCGTATATGGCATAATCTGTACATATCTCATACAAATTACCGTCTAACGACCCCTTTTTATTTGTTTTGTTTAATTGTAGATTCCTCAAAGCCGACTGATATGCGGCACATCGGTCTCCTCGCTCGAAGTTCAAATACAGTTTGGATTGTCCGGCATGACGAAGAGTAAATGACATACCCTGCTCAGGCAAGCCAAAAACATCTTGCCCAGTCAAATCGTATTGCTCGCCGCCCGAACAACCGCACAAGCTAAGAATAAAAGCAACAACCAAACAGAATGATATTATTTTACTCATATAGTGACCTTCATTATATATCAACTTTATTATACCAAGCGATCCTTACTTACAAGCGTTATTCCGCCACTTGTATTAATGCGATAATTATAGTCGTAAATATGAGTACCTAAATCGTAGATATGTAGTGTTCCCTGATTTCCACTCGTGCTATATCCAAAAGACAACCTGTATGCTAGAGGTCCCGATGCCGAAGCAGTAATTGAAGACATTCTTGAGTAATTGTCTACTCTAGAATAGGAACCCGTAGCAGTTACAACTAAATCAACAGTTATAACATCGCGTAGAATCTCATCATTATACGTAAATGTCTTTGTTGCCGTTCCCTCAGTCTGTGCTGCAAAAACGGGAATAGCCGCAAGGCCGATGGCCATAGTGAGAACTAATAATATACTGATAACCTTTTTCATAGTAGAGCTCCTTTCATTTAATATATACATGGTAAGATATTCAAAAAAAAGAAAGGGCATAAACCGGAATCTCTCGATCGGTTTATGCCCGTTTGCTAACGATCAGCAGGTGATACCTCTTATTTCTGCACAAAGGAGAGGAATTCGCCATAGGGGATAACCCGATCCCGAACCGAACATTTCTCATCTTCTGTATTCTCCTTTCTGCTTTTCTTGTTTTTACTATACCATTATTTGGCGTCATTGTCAAGTGCTTTTCTAAAATTTTCTTGATTTTGGTATAATTTATGATATAATGGATGCAAGAATAAAAAGGAGGGACCGACATGATCCGCATCAACCACCTAACCAAGCAATATATCAGTAAGCACAACACCGTAACCGCCATCCACGATCTGTCCCTCTCGATCGGGGAACGGGGACTGGTTTTTCTGGTCGGCCGTTCCGGCTGCGGTAAAACCACCCTGCTCAATTTGATCGGCGGCATGGATGCCGCCACAAGCGGTGAGATCACCGTTGACGGCCGCTCGCTGAGCGCATTTACACAAAGAGATTTCGACGCCTACCGCAATACCATGGTCGGCTTCGTCTTTCAGGACTTTAATTTGATCGAAGAATTAACGGTTACCGAAAATATCGCTTTGGCCTTAGAACTGCAAGGCAAAAAGGCTGACCCCGCCGCCATCGAACAGGCCTTAACTCAGGTCGAACTCGACGGCATGGGCGGCCGCTACCCCAAGGAACTGTCGGGCGGGCAAAAACAGCGAGTAGCCATTGCCCGTGCCCTGATCAAAAAGCCCCGCATCCTACTGGCTGATGAACCGACAGGCGCCCTCGACGAAACAACCGGCCGTCAAATTTTAGAATTACTTAAGACTCTATCCCGTGACACCCTCATTCTCATTGTGTCCCATGATCGGGATTTTGCCAATGAGTACGGCGACCGCATCATTGAGCTGGCCGACGGCAAACTGTTATCCGACACTGCTACACAAACCGATACCGACACCGCACCCCCTCCCGTCATTAAAAGTCGCCTGAAAATCGGCACTACTCTCAAACTGGCGTTGCACTACCTCGCTTCCCGCAAACTGCGTGCCGCCGTGGTAGCTCTGCTTTCGGTGGCCGCCCTGCTCATGGTCGGTGTGACCGACCTGATCTCGGCCTACGATAAGCAAACGGCCATCATCTCCTCTCTCTATGAGAATCAGACCCCCTATGTCACCCTGTTAAAAGAAAAGAATATCAATGAGGCTTGGTACGGCAACGGCTTCAAACTTTCCGATTCCGATATTCAAACATTAGCCGAGCAGACCGGACAGCCCACCAAGGGAGTCTATATCCCGTCCTTTACCAATCTGTCGTTAGAAAATAACTACGGCTCTACCCGCGTCATGAACGAACACTACGGCGAATACGTCCCCGCCTTGTCTGGATTTGTTGAGTTTACCAAACAGGACGTGTCCGATTTCGGCTTTACCATGATGGCCGGCCGCCTGCCCGAAAAGGAATACGAACTGGTTTTGACCGATTATGTCTATCAATCTTTCCTGCACGCCGGCTATCGTAACTTTACCGGCCCCGGCATTTCGGTACGGGATCTCTCCCTGCCCGACCAGCCCGAAATTGTCTGCATCTCCTTTGATTCGTATCTGGCCGATCCTACCCAATACAGCGATGCGACACGTTACACCAAAGGCATTGACCTCAACAAATCGGGCGCATCCATGACCATAACCCCCATCCGTACCCCCGATGACCTGATCGGCAAAACCGTCTTTATCGACTATCGCAATTATACAGTCACAGGCATTATTGACACCGGCTTCGACGAGAGTCGTTACGCCGATCTGACGGCCGCCGATTTTGATACGTTGCGCGCCAACGTGCTGGAGTATGAACGACAATACGGCTTGGCCTGCGCCGCCTTTGTCGCCCCCGCCATGATTGCCACCATCGAAAAATACCATCCCGCCGTCACCACCGTGGAGGGGCTGACCTTTACCTGCGAAAATGAATTTGTTTCCTTTGCCGCCAATACCGTCGGTCGCTATTCCTTGGTCGATTGGGACGCCCTTCAGGTTTCCTGGATCGGAGATAAATTGATCTTAACTGACGATAATCAACTGGTTGACATCAAGGGCGAGCCCCATACCGATATTAAAGAGAATGAATTTGTCGCTTGTCTGTCCCACACCTATCTCGATGGCTACCATTCGGCTTCACCCGACGAGCGATTTGTCAATTTAAAAATGACAGCCACCTACGCAGACGATCACAACCGTATCCTCGGCTCCAATTTTACCCGCATTGGTAATATCCAAAGCATACCACCCTTGGGCGAATATCTATATCCCATCGGCTCTTTTGTTCTGGTATCGGACGATCTGTATGAGGAACTGACCGAGGGACGGGATGGTCGCTATACCTACGCCGTGTCGGCCCTACCCAAAGAACGAAACACGATTGCCGCCTTTACTCAGTCGGTAGCAACCAACCGTGACGGCATCCGCTACAACCTATCCAGCGGCATCACCTATGAAATTGCCGCCCTGGACGAGATTTTCCTCTCCATGGCGAACATTTTCCGCTATATCGGTCTGGCCTTGGCCGTCTTTGCCTTTGCCATGCTCTGGCATTTCACGGGAGACGGCATTCACCGTCGCCGCCGTCCGATCGGCATCATGCGCGCCATGGGTGCAGGCGGTTGGGATGTCGGCCGTATTTTCCTTGGCGAAAGTTTGATCCTCGGCATCGGCTCAGCCGTATTAACGAGTGTACTGCTGACAGGCGCCGCTATGATTGGGAACCGCATGATTCAAACCGAGTTTGGCATCCTCACTTCCCTGCTCACCGTTGGCCCTCGGCAACTGCTGCTCATTCTCGGAATGGCACTGCTGGTGACCACGCTAGCCAGCCTTATCCCAACGGCTCGGCTGGCCGCAAAAAAACCAATTAACGTCATAAGAGGATAATAAAAAAGGTTGATGCTCTCGCATCAACCTTTTTTCTATTTTACCAGGACAGCATTCACAACCAAACGATCGGCATCGGTAGCGCAGGTGGATAAAGTCAGGATCGTATCGCTTTCTTTCACCTCAACCCCAAAATCATGAATGGAGCGACTCTTCATTTCATGAACCAAACTCATAAACGACACATCATTCACAAAGTTGGTCTGAATATAATAAAAATCGACCGAGGTGGTATACACGGCAAATATCTTCCAAGTTGTCGTTTCGGTCGGCGTGACAATATGAACGGTATGATAAGACGGCTCACCCAGCCACCAACTGCGCCGACAGTAAGCCAATGACCCGAACATCGACATATCCAACCGCCCATGTCCGTATATAATCAGATTTTTATTGGCAGACATATCATTAAAGTTGCATCGGTAATCGCCGTAGATCCAACCGGCATTGGTCCAGCCTCGATAAAAATCCCGCTTGAGATAATAGTCATTATCCGTCGTCTGCACAATGGGGTAATTGACATTGGTGCCCGCTACCCGAATCCATCCAACCGTATCGGCATTCTGCTGCTTAAGTTGTTCCAAACTCAAATCGGAAAGCAACACCGGCTCGTCTTCCACCGGCGGCAACACCTCTACTCCCTCTTCCTCGACC
>JAZNSU010000002.1:0-2279 GCA_045591385.1 Eubacteriales bacterium | reverse complement strand
TCGGCGCTCAAACACTCGATCGAGGGCGACTTCAACCGTGTATCCCTCTCCGAGGTTGAGAAACTGGCCGGCGGTGACGGTTCGGGCCGCGTCCAACGCTAACGACAAATAAAAATATCCCTCGATGATCTCTCATCGAGGGATTTCTTTTTTACACCGAATATTTTTCCTGATAGGTTTGGAACATTTCCAAATAATGCGGATCGTCATGCCGCGTAGCTCGCAGCGATTCGTGCAGGTTCATGTCGTTATGTGCCATATCGATCACACAGCCGGCGATATTGGAACAATGGTCAGCCACTCGCTCCAGATCGGTAATCAGATCCGACCAGACAAATCCCGCCTCAATCGAGCAATCCCCCTGCTGCAACCGTTCGATATGACGGGCACGCAACTTGGTCTTTAACCGATTGATCACCTGCTCGAGCGGCTCAACGGCATAAGCGGTATGCAGATCGTTTTCCACAAAAGCCTTCATCGACAGTTCTTGGATCTCATTGACCGCCGCTATCATAATGCCCAATTCTTCTTTCGCTTTGCCCGACAGGGTCATCATGCGACTCTTCATTTCTTCGGAGGATTGACTGATGTTTACGGCATGATCGGCAATTCTCTCAAAATCTCCGATCAAACGCAGAAGTTTGGCTGCCTCGGAACTGTCCTTTTCGGTCAACTGACAGGCGCTGAGCTTAACCAAGTAACTGCCTAACTCGTCTTCGTATTGATCGGTTCGTTTCTCATGATGGCGGATCTCGTCCATCTTTTCCTGATTAAAGTCATGGATCATGGACAGAGATTGATGCAAGGTCAACCCCGATTCCTCAGCCATTTCGATGGCCAGTTCACGGCAACGGCCCAGCGCCAAGGGCGGCGTGGTGAGCAAACGCTCATCGATCTTGACCGTCTTTTCGCTGACATCGCCAGGCACCAGTTTAATAACCAGTTTCTCCAGCAAGCCGGAGAGCGGTAACATCAGAATCGTACACAGAATATTGAAGATCGAATGGCAGATGGCAATACCCACACCGTCAGCCGAAGCAGAAAGAATAACAGGCGACACCAGCCAACGTATCAAGGTAAAGACGATCAACCACACAACGGTACCGATTACATTAAAGCACAAATGTACCATGGCGGCACGTTTGGCATTCTTATTGGTACCCACCGACGAAATCATAGCCGTAATACAGGTACCGATGTTCTGTCCCATGATCATGGGGATGGCTGCCCCGTAGGATACTGCCCCGGTGGCCGAAAGCATCTGCAGCATACCCACCGAAGCCGACGAGGACTGAATAGCGGCCGTAAGCAAAGCACCAACGATCACGCCGATAATGGGATTGGAAAAAAGAGAGAACATCGACTCAAGAGCGCCGAGAACGGCGGGATCCTTGGCCAACATGGATGACATATCGGTCATGGTGTTCATACCGAACATCATCACCGCAAACCCCAAAAAAATGGTACCCGTCTCCTTGCGGGTGCTCTTCTTGGAGAACATATACATAACAATGCCCAACAAGGCCAGAATGGGCACAAAGGATGAGGGCTTGAGCATCATGACAAACGGGTTGTCACTCGAAATGCCGCTTAAAGACAAGATCCATGCCGTGACGGTAGTACCGATATTGGCACCCATGATCACATTGATAGCCTGCCTTAAAGTCATCAGCCCCGAGTTAACAAAGCCCACCACCATAACGGTTGTGGCGGCCGAGGATTGGATGACAGAGGTCACGCCCAAACCGGTAGCCAGACCGGCAACTCGGCCAGTGGTTAATTTCGCCAAGATGGAACGCAAGCCGCTGCCGGCCCGACGCTCCAGCGCATCGCCCATGACCTGCATACCGAATAAGAACAAGCACATAGAACCCAACATTGTCAATACATCAAATACTGTCATTCTCTATACTCCTTCGCAGTACAATCCGTACATTTCCAGTATAACGAAATTTTACCGTTTCGTCAATATGCGAGCGACCAAATTCGACAATTTGCTTTTTGCCTCTATACGGCAAGAACGCAAGTGCGGGGGTAAAATGGTACTATGACACTCATAAAAAGGGCCAAAAATGGGCAAAAACGGGAGAATACCGCCCAAAAACAGGCAAAAATCGCCTTGCTTTTGATCTATCTTATTCAATGACATAACTTTAACCTTTTACTATTTTGCACTTGCAGATTTAGGAGGTTTGTCACTCAATACCTCGCCAACAAACTTAATACCTTTACCCTTATAAGGCTCGGGTTTACGCAATGAGCGAATCTTTGCTGCAACC
>JAZNSU010000001.1:0-10018 GCA_045591385.1 Eubacteriales bacterium | reverse complement strand
TCCATGGACATGTAATAAACCTGTTTGCGTCCCTTGCCCTTGTAGGAATCTTTGTACTCTTTGCGCTTCTTGGCCAGCATCTCACGCAACAGCGTGCATACCACCTTATACGCCTGCTTCTCGGTCGTTTCCGACAAATTGCAGGAAAATAACCGAATCGATGTTTCATTGATCTTGCTAAGTAATTCTGCCTTGTTCTTGTGCATAGTGCTGTGGATCTCCTTTTATTTCAATTGCTTGTAAAGCGCCATATACTCTGCCGCCGGCACCTTCCATGACAGGTCAGCCGTCATGCCGTTATGCATCACCTTGGCCCAGGCAGAAGCATCCCCGCCGTATACCGATAAGGCACGCCGTATCGCATCCAGCATATCGTCTCCGTTAAAACTCTGGAAGGTAAAACCAAACCCCTCACCCGTCTGCGGATTAAAGGGCAATACCGTGTCTTTAAGCCCACCCGTTTCATGAACCACAGGAACGGTACCGTACCGCATGGCAATCAACTGCGAAAGCCCGCACGGCTCACTCTTAGACGGCATTAAATACAGGTCACTGGCCGCATAAATCTGCGACGCCAACGCCCCTGAAAAACAAAGATTAAGTGAAAATTTATCAGGGTGCCGATCGGCAACACTCTTCAGTCGCGCTTCGTACTCGGCATCCCCCGTGCCCAGAATGACCAACTGAATATCCCAGTTCATTAATTCCTCAGCCACGGCACATAGAATATCCAATCCCTTGTGCGAAACCAGTCGGGTCACCATACCAATCACGGCCACATCTTCCCGCACAGGCAAACCTAATTGCTTTTGCAACTGCGCCTTGCATATGGCCTTACCGGCCGTATCTGCCGCCGTATAATTGGCAGGAATCGCCTTATCGGTCGCCGGATCATTACCCACCATGTCAATGCCATTGACAATGCCGTGAACCTTAAAGGCATGTTCGTCAATTACCGGCGAGAGTCCATGCGCAAAATAGGGATAACGAATCTCCTGCGCATAGGTACGGGACACAGTCGTCAAGGCATCACAGGTCAGAATCGCACCCTTCATAAAGTTTATACTCCCTTTATAGGTAAGCGTATTCTCATAATCGCCCGACAATCCTAAGCCGTCACCTAGGAAATAGGGATGAGCCCAGCCTTGATATTCAATGTTGTGAATGGTAAAGACCGTCTTGGCCTGCCCTAATTGCTCCTGATAAAAAGCATGTAGGAAAATGGGCAATAACGCCGTCTGCCAATCGTTGCAATGAATGATGTTCGGCTCTTCACCGAGATAGACCAAAGCATCCAGAATGGCCTTGGAGAAAAACGCAAACCGCTCCCCATCGTCAGTATGCCCATAAATGCCGCCGTCACGCTTGAAGTATTGTTCGTTATCCAGTAAATAAACCCGCAGATTGGCACGCTCAGTCAGCACCCGATACAGGCCGACATATTGATGACGCCATGACAGGTCGGTATAGAAATACCCAATATACTCCGCCGCGATCGACGCATTATCTTTTATTCTGCCATAAAACGGCAAAAAAATCAAGACCTCATTATCCAAATAATCAGATAATGCAGCAGGAAGGGCCTGAGCGACATCGCCCAGGCCTCCCGTTTTCATGAAAGGAGCAGCTTCACTGGCTGCAAATACAATTTTCATACTGTTTCTCCCTTTTTGACAATGACCGGATGTTCCGGCGTACCGATCAGGGTCGCCCCATCAGTCACCGTCACATTCTTGTCAAGAATCACACATTCCAATTTGGCATTCTTCCCGATTCGCGCCCCCTGCATAATAATGCTGGACCGAACCTCTGCCCCCTTGGCAATGGTGACGTCGCGGAAGATAATGCTGTTTGTTGCTGTGCCACGCATGACACAACCATCGGCGATGATACAATCGGATACCTTAGACCCTTCGCCGTAATAGGTAGGAATCTCATCCCTTACCTTAGTATATATCGGATATTCGTTGTTGAAAAGCCCCTTTCGCACATTTTCTTGCAAAAGTGCCATATTGTTGGTATAGTAACTGCGAATATCTTCGTTACGAAGCACCGTGCCCTCAAACGGATATACCGCCAATTTCAAGGCATTATCGTTAAACTTGCGCTGCAGATAATCCCTCTCCAAATGCGCCAATCCTTTGGTGTAAGACTCCTCAATCGCTTCCACCAACCGCTCGCGGCTGATGATGAACATTCCCATACCAATCTGCGTATCGGCACGCCAATAGGTGTCAATCATCATCTCGGTCACCTTGCCACGCTTATTGGCCTTTACGATCAGCGGATGCTTCTTCTTGGTCTTATCCTTACCCGATGTTGTCAGAATAGTGACATCGCTACCAAGCTCAATGTGCTGCTTGATGGCAGGACGAAAATCAATGTTGCATAATACCGTCGAATCACAAACCACCACATAATCGTAGTTGGGATTGTTGATAAAATGAACGGCCGAATGCAAGGCTTCCAGCTTACCTTTATAAATGCCCGTATTCCCACTGGCAAAGGGCGGCAGGAATACCACGCCCTCATTCTTACGATTGAGATCCCAATCGCTGCAAGATCCCAAATGATCCATCAGCGAACGGTAATTGTATTTGGTGATCACACCAATGTTGTATATCCCCGAATTGGACAGGTTGGACAATACAAAGTCAATCTGACGATAACGCCCGCCAAACGGCAGAGAAGCCACCGTTCTCTGATTGGTCAACTCCCCTAACGAACTGTCGTAGATATTCGAGAAAATAATACCCATAGCTTTCATGTCGGCATCCTCCTTAATAGATTTCCTTTGGTAGCATGATCTTGTTCTGCGCTACCTCTTTGTCTTTACCGACAACGGCAATGCCCCATTTATTTTTATCATAATATTCAGGGCTGTCACCGATACGGGCATTGGCATGCACAACCGCATCCTCACCGATGATGGCATAGCGGATTACCGAACTCTTCCCAACTGTGGCGTTAGGCATAATCAGACTGTTGTGTATTTCAGCATCCTTTTCAATGACACAACCGGTCGATATAATTGAATTGTATACCTTGCCGTAAACCGTGCTTCCCTCTGCCACATAGGAATTGACGATCTCCGATTCAGGCGCAATATAGGAACTGGGATGAGAATAGTTACGAGCATAAATACGATCTTCCGTATCCCGCAGATCCAGTTCGGGGTTCTCTCCCAAAATATCCATGTTGGACTGCCACAAACTCTCGATCGTACCCACATCTTTCCAGTACCCCTCAAAGCCGTAAGCATATAATTTATAGTTATCGGCAATCATTTTCGGGATGATGTTCTTACCGAAATCGTTGCTGGACGAAGGATCTTCGTTATCTTCAATCAAATACTTTTTCAGCACATCCCAACGGAACATATAAATACCCATCGAAGCCTTGGTGCTCTTGGGTGCTTTTGGTTTTTCTTCAAATTCATAAATCTGACCATCGTCATTCACATTCATAATGCCGAAACGGGAGGCTTCCTCTAAGGGCACATCCAGTACCGCAATGGTGCAATCCGCCTTGTTGCGCACATGTTCCTGCATCATCAATGAATAATTCATTTTATAGATATGGTCACCCGACAGGATTAGTACGTGCGTCGGA
Organism: Eubacteriales bacterium; assembly: GCA_045591385.1. GTDB lineage: Bacteria > Bacillota > Clostridia > Oscillospirales > UMGS1783 > CAKSHC01. Next base: position 6,406 of record JAZNSU010000001.1, on the reverse strand, counting down.
TGATATCGATCGATGAAAGAAATATTCTGGAAAATTGCGTTCGCTGTTCCCTTATACCACTCCGAACTGGCGCTCTTGGAATAGGGTGAAAGAACATGAATTCCGCCATTGGCACTATTGAGCCCCCAAGGCATACCGTTGCCTATGTACTCATTGAGTTGTAACGGCTGATACTGTGTTAGAATCCCCACCGTGTCAATACCCGAATTAACACAGTTTGAGAGAGGAAAATCGATCAATCGGTACTTGCCGCCAAATGGCACGGCGGGCTTTGCCGTGTTCTCTGTCAGCACCATCAGCCGACTCCCCTGCCCTCCGGCAAGGATCATGGCAACACATTCTTTCTTGCGAAAATACATTCTGCAGGCCTCCTTAATTGTATGATCCTAAAATTTATGTTTTTATTATATCATAGTCTTTTGTGTTTTTCTATAGAAAATTTAAATTTTTTTTACATTTAGGGGAATTTTTGCATAAATTACCGAAATGACGGTTTTTTAGTTGTCTTTTTGCGCGTATTAGTATATGATAAGAATAATTTATTTTTGAGGTGATATCATGAAACGACAAAGCGGCGTGCTTCTTCCCGTCTTTGCCCTGCCCGGTTCATATGGGTGCGGCACCTTCGGCCTAAGCGCCTATCGTTGGATCGACCATCTGGCTGAGGGCGGCTTTTCCGTCTGGCAGGTGCTCCCTTTCGGCGTCACGGATGAGCACAACTCTCCCTATATGTCCTATTCTTCCTTTGCCGGTAATCCGTTCTTTATCGACCCGCTCCTGTTATACGAACAAGGGCTGGTTACCTTAGAGGAACTGGAACAACAAAAGATTTCCGCCCCCTATTTGTGCAACTTTCATGCGTTACGCCGTACGCGCCTTGCTTTTTTAGCCAATGCCGCCAAACGCGTTACCGACAAAAGCAAGATTCAAGACTTTTGCAAGTCCCATCCCCATATTGCCAACGCCTGCCGCTTTCTGGCACTTAAACAAGCCAATGGCGGACGTCCTTGGCGGGAATGGACGGTTTGCGAGCCGACACAGGATGACGAATGCACTTGGCAATTTATCCAATATGAATTTCACCGCCAATGGCAGGAATTACACGCCTACGCCAAGCAAAAAGGCATCTCTGTGATCGGCGATCTTCCTTTTTATGTATCCAACGACAGCAGCGACATCTGGGCTACGCCCGAACAATTCCAATTAGATCCCAAACAAAATCCCGCATTTGTATCCGGCGTACCGCCCGACTATTTCTCAAAGGACGGTCAGTTGTGGGGCAATCCCCTGTATGATTGGGATAAGATGGAGCTCGACGGCTATTCCTGGTGGAAAAACCGCCTTGCCTATATGTTGGAGCTGTTCGATGGTGTTCGCATCGACCATTTCCGCGCCATCAGCGATTACTGGAGTGTACCCGCCGACGCAAAAACCGCCAAGGAAGGGCGCTGGTGCGCCGGTCCCGATAAGAAACTGATCGATGCCTTTGCCCCGCTGGCAAAAGATAAAATGATCTTAGCCGAGAATTTGGGCATGATCGACCAAAAAACACAGGATCTTCTCGACTATAGTACCTATCCGGGTATGACTGTCTTCCAGTTTGGTTTTGACGGCGATCCCTGCAATGTTCATCTGCCTCATAATTATACCGAAAATACCGTAGCCTATACCGGCACTCACGATAATAATACTTTACTTGGCTTTTTGTGGGAACTGGATGAGGCTACCCGCCGTCAGGTGCTCGAATATGTCGGCAATCCTGAGGATGGGTGTTCCGCCATTCGCAGCGCCATGCTGATGAGTCAGGCAGGATTAGTCATCTTCCCCGTACAGGATCTGCTCAGCTACGGCGCCGATACCCGCATCAACACACCGGGGCGCGCCATGGGTAACTGGGCGTATCGCATCACCGAGGATCAGTTGCAACAGGTAGACTGGCCGCTATATGCCCGCCTGAATAGAATAACCCGTCGCAAGTAAAATAAATGTAAAAATTCCGAGGATAATCCTCGGAATTTTTATTTATCGCATTTATTTCGGATCTCGGTACGTACCCCAGACACAAACGAACTCTCGTGTCGACCGAAAACACACTCATTGGCAAAATGCTCACAGTTGTTATGGAGAATATTATACCCCGTCTCCCCTACGCGGGATAACGCAAGATCCCTCGTCTTTTGGGGTGAGTACCGCTCCATCTTTTCCGCCAGCGTCAGTTTTGCCACTTCCAAATCCCCGCCCGCTAAAAAGCCGTCGACATCGGTCACCATAACGGCAATCTTGTCAGGGTCCTGTCCCGTATTGTCGGGCAAACCAAACTGTACGATGTGTTCATCATCCAAATAGATACCGTAATGATGATAAAACTTAACCTTGACCCGTATCATATCCCCCATCTTCGGGGAGTTCGTTGTCCAGATCATATCTTACCTTCGATTTTATTCAGCACATCTTGCACCGTGCGGATATTCACAAAATCATCGTTGTTAAATTTCACGCCGAAATTTTCTTCTACCGCCAGCGCCATATATAACAGCCCGATCGAATTAAGTTCCAGATCTTCGATCAAGCGGGTCTGCTCGTTGATACCATCGGTCTGCACATCCCCATCAAATACCGTACCGAACAGTTCGATCAATTTTTCCAAATTACTCATGTTTCTCCTCCCATGCCATATACGCCTTACGGCACTCTTCCATTCTCCTCAAAAGAGCCGCCGAAGCCGCTTCGATCTCGGCCATGGACGGCATTTTTTTCTTGCAATATTCACGACAATCCAACGGCTCTCCCACAACCGCCGTTGTCGCCCGATATCATGGCGTCTGTTTACGGCTGCTGTACATGGGAACAATGGGCACCCCCGCCCGAAGCGCAATCAGAATCGCCCCCGATTTGATCTGCGAAAACTTCTCTTCATGAGAGATCCCCCCCTGCGGGAACATGGCTAAACAACGTCCGTCCTTCAGCACATCGACCGCCTTTCTTATCGCTTCAATATCCGAAATATTGCGATCGATCTTGATGCAACCGGCCCCTCGCAGCAACCATGCCACAACCGGATTGCGCATCACCGCCTCCGCCGCCAGAAAGAACACCCGACGGTACCAGAAACAACTGCCTACCAGTAAAGGATCTAAAAACGAGGCATGATTGGCAACGATCAGCGCTCCGCCGCGTACCTTATTTTTGTACGGCAATCCGGCCGTATCATATCGGCGGAAGCGATACAATAACGGCAGAAACCATAACACCATCCGCCCGATATCCATAGGCAGATATCTCCATGCCCATAGTTTACCCTGTTTCTTCTCCATCATTTACGAGCCCTTTCCTCAATGCAGTCACGCAGCGCATATACCTTCTCTTCCAGCATCTTTGTAAGGTTATCCAGTTCTTGTTGACTCGGCTCGGTCGTCTGGCAATACTCCCGAATATAAATCGGCTCGCCGATTACTACACGCGCCCGCTTGAACAGACCGTACTGTCCGTCGGTATACACCGGAATGATGGGGGCATCGGTACGAAGCGCAATGAAAATTACGCTCGGCTTAAACGGAAAGGGTTTTCCGCCGATGGGCAGCCGCCCCGACGGGAAGATTCCTACGACCTCACCCTGATCCAACAACTCTAACGAATCACCAATAAAGCCAAAGTCAAACTGGTCGCGGTCCACACGGATACAACCCAACTTAAAAAGCAGCCAATTCATGAATTTTGACTTATTAAACATCACTTCAGCGACCTGAAAATGGATAAAATTGCGCCAAAATACGTATAAATAGAGCACAAAATCCAACAAAGAGACGTGATTTGAGACCAAAATTGACGGTTTTTTTAGCTTTTTTCCCTGTTTTTCTTCGTTTTCACAGTACACTTTCGGCTTAAAAAAGGGTAAAGCCGCCAGCGCACCGGTGATACGAACGAACCAGGCAAAACCCCAACTGGGATGCACTTGCTTTCTCATACATACCTCTCGATATACTCACAAAATTCCTCAATCGTATACCGATAATGCTCCTTATCGTTGTACGATTCGATGGAAAACTCGGCCGCAATCGCCGAAATAATTTCAAAATACTGCAGGCTGGTCGCCCCCATATCCAACAGAATATGCGCGCGATCGTCCAAAGACTCGGCTGCCACGCCCAGCGCATCGGCCACGATCTCACGCAACCGAACCATCAATAAAGGATTGTGTCCCTCGTCCGCTTGCCCGTCTTGCCGCCGCCCAAACAGCGCGAAGGGGGTCAACCGCACCGTTCCCTCTTCAATCGCCCGGAGCAAATACTTGCGTCCTACCTTAATGGCTGTTTCGGGGGCTATGGCATCGGTGGTGAAATAGAATTTGCGCACCTGCATCGCCATGGGCAACTGCTTATTAGCGGCATAAATGCGCTCCACCAACTGCCGGCGGCGTTCGTCACTCATATAGGGATTGATGCGCACCACCATACTCAGCACATCATTATCTTCCTCTTGGATGCCCAATACCGAATAGGGCGTATCACCACTGAGCCCAAAATGTTCTTCGATCAGGTCGGGATTGATATTCTCGCCGTTATCGCCGATGACCACATCGCCGCGCCGCCCCGAAATATAATACCGCCCGTCTTCACAGGACATAAGATCGCCCGTATCAAACCATTCGGGCATCATCATTTCTTCTCCGTCGACGATCATCGAATGACAGATCGACTCGCCGCGCACAAACAGCGTGCCGTCCTCTCCCAACCGATAGTCGACCGACTCAAAGGGCTTACCGATCGAATTGCGGTTGCGGTCGGTTATCTTACTGCCAAGTTCAACCGAGGTGATTCCAATCTCACTCATGCCGTAGCCGTTGTGCAACGGATACCCGATGCCGTTGATCAGATGCAAAGCCGATGCACGCAGATAACTGCCGCCGCTGATGCAGAATTGGATGCTTGGTCCAAACAGGGCATCGGTGACCTCCGCCATCAATCTCTTGGCAATGACCGTACCGAGATAGGGCATCATCTTCTGCAGAGCCATGCTGATCTTCATGCCCTTTTCAAATTTCTTTTGTGTTTTTTCGCCCTTTTGTTCCAGTTGCTTTTTAATTTTATCTTCTACGGTGTGCCACAGCATCGGCACGGCAAAAATATGGGTTACCTCGTGTTTGCGACAGGTCTTTAAAATGGTATCGGGCGCCATATCCCGCAAAAAGACAAAGGAACGCCCAAAGAAAGCAAACCAGAAATAAACGGCAAACAGCCCAAACACATGATAAAAGGGCAGAAACGCCAACTGTTTGAGCGAGCCATGATAGTGTGCCGCCATACGCTTACTCTCCCGAACGATACGCTTGGAATTCAAAACCTGCGCCGCTACCTGCTTGCCGTGATAGATGCAGATCTTGGCCTGCAAGGAAGTAGCCGAGGTAGACAAGGCAAATTCATCTTCAAAATCGCCTTCAAAAGTCTTATCGCTTTGCAGGGACGCATAATCCAGCCACTCGGCATCCAGCGCCGTTGGCTGTGTACCAATAACATGCTGTATTTGCAACTGCTCCAGCAGTTGGTCGGCCAATGCTTTGGGGTGGCGGCAGTTGATCAAAAAGGGCTTATTGCCACTGCGCAGGATCGCCCAAAAGGTGACGATCCACTCCACACCGTTTTCCATTTCCAGTCCCACATAGCCGTGTGTCGCGCCGATGCGGGCATGAATACCCGAAGATACCCGCTCTACCATCTTTTCGATATTGGCATAGGTATATTTACGAATACGGTATCCGTCGCTGCATTCGGCAAATATACGCTCGCCGTTGCTGCATATAATAGCAAAGACCGATGCCATATCCTGCGGCCGATCCCGCAGGGCGGCCGTATGATCTGCAATTAGTTTTTGTAGTTCTTTGTTCATTCTTACGCCTTTCCTTATTCGGCAACGGTTGACATGACTTTCAGATATTCTTCAAAGGTGACAAATTCAAACCCCATCTTTTTGAGCATGATGATAATCATATCGATCTTAGCGCGGTAATTGCGCAGACCGTGGGTTAGATAATACTGATCATGCGGTTTCAGATTTTTGATCTGAGGCACCTTTTGCTTAGACAGTTCAAATGGATGCAGATAAAAGACATAATAATCATTATCGGCAATATACTGACTGATCAAACTGCGCACAAAGGGCCACACGCTCAGCCGCACATACCCGCCGCCCGACACGGGAAACGGATGATTGAATATCTTCTGACAAGGAATTCCAAACTCAAAAAACCCGTTTTTCACAAAGACATTCTTAATGATGCGGGTAAAATCGCTGATGTCGATCTGCCTCTCATGAGGCAACTGGGAGAAATCCATAAAACTGGAATCGTAGCGAAAGCCCAGTTCTTTCAAGATGTCAAGCCGTTCATTATCCATACTGAAAAAGGGCGCAC